>JAOZRI010000331.1 GCA_029940235.1 Desulfobacula sp.
AGCATTGATCGTTCTTGGTGCATCTCTTATTGCAACACCTGGCATATTGTGGGGTTTTACCAGTGTATCCGTTATCTTAATGGTGAGTCACATTCGTTTTGCACATTTTGGGCGAGTGATGCTCAAGCATATCCCAAAACCACTGTTTTTTATGATTAGTGCATCGATTATTGTTATGCTTTCTTTTATTTTTAAAACAAAAAATATTGAGATGTTTGGATATTTGATTCTGAGTTCCGTTCTTCTCTATGCTTTTGTAGGAAGGAAGTGGGTGCGCTGATGCTGAAATAACCTCCCCCTCCTTGGGCATATGGTCATTAACGCATCATAGGGTTTTAAAGAGGAGAGATCTCATTGACGATAGCATTACCCATCTCTTTGGTGCTTACAGGTTGTTGTTTGTCTGTTGTCAGATCAGCAGTAAGAATACCTTTTGCAAGAACATTTGAAATTGCTTTCTCTATGGAGTTGGCAGCTTCAGAAAATTCAAATGTATATTTAAGCATCATGGCAGCAGATAAGATTTGTGCAATGGGGTTAGCAATGTTTTTGCCTGCAATATCAGGTGCTGAGCCTCCTGCCGGCTCATAAAGACCAAATTTATCTTGGTTCAGGCTTGCCGATGCCAAAAGCCCCATGGAGCCAGTTAGCATTGCGCATTCGTCTGAAATAATATCTCCGAACATATTGGGACATAAAAGAACATCAAATTGATGGGGATCTTTAACAAGCTGCATGGTACAATTATCCACATAGATGTTGTTCAGGGTAACATCAGGATATTCTCTGGCAATCTGTGCCACTGTCTCCCGCCACAGAACCATGGAAAAAAGAACATTGGCTTTATCAACAGATGTTACTACACTCTGCCTGCGCTTTCTTGCAGCTTCAAATGCCATGCGGGCAATGCGCCTGATTTCTCGTCGTGTGTACACCATGGTGTCATAGGCTTTTTCGTCAACTCCTGTGCCCTCTCTTCCCTTTGGTTCTCCAAAATAGATGCCGCCTGTAAGTTCTCTTATACATAGAATATCAAAACCATTTTTAACAATTGCTGGTTTTAAAGGAGATGCTGATGCAAGTGATGGAAAAATTTTTGCAGGTCTAAGGTTGCAATATAGATCAAAATGTTTTCTTAAAGGCAGTAAAGCTCCTCGTTCAGGCTGTTCTTCCGGCGGTAGATGTTCCCATGATGGGCCTCCAACTGACCCAAATAAAATAGCATCACTCTGTTCACATAAAGCTATGGTGGAATCTGGCAAGGCTTTGCCATGGTTGTCAATGGCAGCACCACCTACGTCAGCATATTCATATTCAAGGCTGAAACCATAAAGAGTTGAAACTTTTTTAAGGACTTTAACAGCCTGTTCCATAACCTCGGGTCCAATTCCATCTCCTGGAAGTACAGCAATTTTGTTCAAACCATTTATCTCCTGATTGTAAATTAATAATTAACAGTTAATAATGAAGAATTAAAGAAATATATAAGATGATTTTATCCATAATTATTAATTTTCACTATTAATTATTTATTCTACAGAGTTATTGAGAATATGCAATAAAAAAATTTAGTTTTTATAAAAAAAGTTTAATAATACTGTAAATTTAAGGTGAGATTATCTATTCAAGCTGTGAAATTGTAATATGGATAGTTACCAATAAATAAGAATAACCTTAAAGGTAAGCAATTGGAAAAACAGAGTTATATACCAGGGCAGAAAAGAATTTTTCTGCCCTGGTATGATATACCTTAGATCTTCACAACTTTCTTAGCTGAAAGTCCTTTGTCATTTTCTTCTACTTCAAATTCTACTCGTTCGCCCTCTGCAAGTGTTTTAAAACCAGACATTTCAATGGATGAAAAATGAACAAAAACATCATCTCCTGATTCCTGCTCAATAAAACCAAAGCCTTTTTTTGAATTAAACCATTTGATTGTCCCTTCGCTCAAAATTTGCCCCCTTTATCGTCTATTCCCATACTCTGCGTAGGTCATGGCAGTCAATCTGTAAACAAGATGAGCCATTTTTGAATATGGTAAAAAAGCAAAGAGTTCAAAGATGGCAATCAAATGCAGGTAGTAAAAGAAATATGAAACAACAGCCATGTGGGCAAGACGTGCCATCTCAGTGAGCATGCCGGTAAGACCAAGAGAGAAAACAATAACAAGAATAAACCAGTCTTTATATGATGTTATTTGTTCATCTTTTTTATCAAGCCTGTTTTTAATCATTAATCCACCACCGATTGTCAGGGCGACTCCGGCAATGTTAGCCAGCCATTTTATGGGGTTGAGCTGTGAATATGGTCCGGGTAGCCCGCCAAGATACAGCATCATACCACAGACAGCTGTTACAATGAAAAGACCGATAAAAGCATAAAGAACCATCATATGTGGAGTTGCTCTATCCTTATTGGTTTCACACTCATTGAACTTATCATGTTTTAAAATTGTGGGGATAACCCTTAAAAGAGCCTGGAAAAATTCTTTATAATCCAGAGTTGTCTTGTCAGTTTTGCCTTCAAGAACAGCATTTTCATGAATATTATTTAAAAAGTTTTTAAGGCTGAGAAAAAAGACAACAGCCACTGCTGTAGCTATGGGTACAAAGGTCATGTCCACAAACCATGTCGAGAAAAAATCACCCTGGGCAATTACATGTTCTCCCTCATGGGCATGGGACCAATGCAAACGACCACCAAGAATATCTCCGAAAATAGTATGGAAGATCTTTTCCATGGTCTCGCTGCCGTTCATGGTAATAAATGCAAGGATTGCAAACCAGATGGCTGGAATTGCAAGAAGTATTGGCAGTTTTTTTGGATCATTAACTGCTTTTGCAAGAGCTTGAGGTTGTGCGTAGTCTGTAATTGCAACAGATCTGATTGCAGCCAGAACATCTCCCGGTGCAGCTCCCCTCGGGCAGAGATCAGTACAGTCGCCGCATTGATGGCAGAGCCAGATGTCACCACTATTTATTAGCCTGTCCTTAAGACCCCAGGACGCGGCAATCATCTCTTTTCTTGGAAAAGGGCTGTCTTCTGGCGCAATGGGACAAGCAACAGAGCAAGTGGCACATTGATAGCATTTTTTTAAAGTTTCTCCACCAAGACCTTTTACCTGGGCAATAAAATCAAGATCTGGTTGAGCAAGATATTTTTCAGTCATATT
>JAOZRI010000046.1 GCA_029940235.1 Desulfobacula sp.
CTTAAACCTGATATTGCTGTTCTTGAAGGAGGATACTCAATAGAAGATGCCCTGCCCTATGTAAATCTTGGGATTATACTTGCCATGGCAGGACTTGATTATTCAGGTGTTATCGAACCTGATTTCAACCAGAAACGTCTTAAACAATCTGTAAGCATTACTGATAAAATCAAAAAAACCACAGATCTTATCAATACTTATTGGAGTCAACGAGAGGAGCTGAGACAAAAAGAGGGAAGTGTGGGAGATTTCCAGGTCAGGCATAGGGAAATATTTTATGATACTGACAATATTTTTGAACAGCAGAAAGAAAAAATCAGGATATGCCGGGACTGCGGAGGCAGTTTCCAGATTGATTCCAAGGCAACATCGGGCCATCAAATTCTTGGTGTACATATCCCTGTCAATGCCTGTAAAACATGTATAGAACAAGGGTATAAGTTTTTTGATCAGGCTGATAAAGATAAATTTGATAAAATATTTTTGCAGGACAGGCCAGAAGATACATACAAGATCAAGTGATATCAAACCATAAAAAAAGATACCAGTACCTTGCAACAAGATCCCTTGTAATTCAGGCCATCAGGGATTTTTTTACCCAGAAGAGCTATCTTGAGGTAGAAACCCCCATAAGAACACCAAAGATTATTCCCGAAGCCCATATTGATCCTGTCTTAACAGAAGAGTGTTATCTACAGGCTTCTCCTGAACTCTACATGAAAAGACTGCTATCAAAGGGTTTTAAGAAAATTTTTCAAATCTGTAAATGCTTTAGAAAAAATGAAAGAGGGGTACATCATCTGCCAGAACTTACCATGCTTGAGTGGTATGCAAAAGATGATACATATCGTGATTTAATGGATCAATGTCAAGCTTTGATAAAATTTATTGCTGCACAGCTTGGTCTTGAAAACCAGATAAAATATCAGGGTAAAATCATAAACCTGGATAAACAGTGGCAGAAGATAACTGTGGAACAGGCTTTTAAAGACTTTGCAGACAAAACTCTGGAGACAGCATTAAAAGATAATATTTTTGATGAAACCTTAAGCTTTCAAATAGAACCCGCTCTTGGCAATAAAACCCCTGCTTTCTTATATGATTATCCAGCAAGTCTTGCCTCACTTTCAAAACTTAGAAACGACAATCACAAATATTCCCAGAGGTTTGAATTTTATATGGCAGGCATTGAGCTTGCCAATGGGTTTACTGAACTTACAGATCCTGCTGAACAAAAATTACGTTTTGAAAAAGAGAATCATATCCGAATTCTTAATAATCTGCATCCAATTGATCTGCCGGACAGATTTCTCAAAGATCTTGAAACTATGCCTGATTGTGCAGGGATAGCACTGGGAATTGACAGGCTGGTCATGATTCTGTGCAATACTGCATCCATTGATGATGTCGTTGCTTTTACCCCGGAAGATCTTTAGGCGTGCAGTATCACTTGAATATCAAAATCTAAGTGTGAGTAATAAACTGCCACCAGCCCTGCCCTACTCATACATCACTACTAAAGAAGAGAATTGATCTTGTCAAAATAGGTGCTGCGGCAATAGTTTTCAACCTTTACCATTGTCGCAAATGCTTCGGCAAAATCATTTTTTCCTGTTGTAAATAGACCATGACCATAAACAATGGCGCTGCTGCTTTGTTCAAGGGCATGGGGAAGTGTATTGCAAAGCCCGAAACGGCCTGTGCCTACTTCGCCCGGGACAATGGGAGTTTTCCCTGCGAAACGTTTTTTGGGACATCTGATATGACACTGTTCACTGAATTTACAGGCAGCTTTTTCAACTGGATCACAATCCATAGATGCAATAACACTAAATTTCGGATGCCCGTGCAAAATAGCCCTGCACCCGGTTTTTTCAATAATTTTCAAGTGGGCGGTAAGTTCACTTGATGCTGTCAAGCCCGAACTTGTGGAACCATCCATGGGAACAGGGTCAATGCAGCCTTTAAGTGCATCAAGGCTGGATCCAGTCTGGCTGATATAAAGGATGTCATTCCAATAGTAGGATACATTGCCAAAATAGGAGTCCACAAGTTCATATTCAATGGTTTTTTGACCTGCTTCAATAATGCTTGAATAGACCTGCTCTTCATTGGAAAAAGGTGATAAGGTAAATTCAGGTAATTTTCTTTGTGCCGCTTCCAGGTATGGAAGAATCAAGTCAAAAATTTTTTCGGCATTTTTTGTAACTGATCCTGTTTGAAGATTGTCAAGAAAGTCGGTAAAAAATTTAACAAAACAGGCAAAACAGGCAGAACTGATGGTTACAAAACACTGTTCAGGACTGACCGTACCATGGGCTATAACAGCAGGACCATGGAAAGAGCCATGGTTTTTTCCAGGTACAATGATTACACTTTTTCTTTTTTTTAATACTTTAATAATCTTTTTTGAATCAAACTCATTAATAACAGGCAGATCATGGAGAAAAGTTTTTGTTTCACAATCTTTTGGCTGAATCAAGCCATTGGATTCAAGGGCATTTTGCCCAAGAAAATATATCAGGCTTCCATAGGGTTCCCTAGGCCTTAAAAAGATTAAGGAGTTAATATTTAATCCTTTAAAAACATTTTCCAATACTTTGGTTTCAGAAGCTTTTCGATTCCATACAAGGGTATCATCCAGGCCACCAATTAGAGGTTGTGACAGCCCCTTATGATCCCCAAGTTTTGCCTGTACAAGCTTATTGGCATATTTTTTTACAAGTTGTTCCATAATTTACAGGTTTCACCTGATAATCCAAGTTCATAAGCTTTCTCTTTTCTGGGCAGCCCCTTTGCATCAAGGCCTCTAATTGCATAATATTTTTCTCTTGCCTTCAAAAAATCATCCCGGTTAATGGGAGGAATATTAATTTTATTGCCACTTGATCCAGGCTGTTTAAAAAACCGGTCAGGAAGATCATCATCCTTTATATCAAACCCGTTGACAGCATTAATAATTCGCTCGTTATAATAGATACGTTCCCCTGTTTGTAAAAGATCCTGGGCAGTAGTTTCAATTCCAGTTACAGCTTTAAAAACATTGGCATACTCTTCGAGACCTGCTGCAAAAAAAGCAAATTTACAGGCTGTGAGAGAATCAATCACAGCATTTAAATCTTCTGCTATTTTGATAATCCTTGGTTTGCCGCTGAAACTGAACCTATCTGTGGCAACAGGTTTTCTAAAAATCTCATGGCTGATGGGATATGCCCTCAAATGGCATCCTCCCCGGGTGGAAAAAGCATATCCCAGTGCCATTCCATACGCTCCACGGGGATCGTAGGCAGGAAGTTCCAGACCCTTTACAGCCATGGCAGCATGAGGTTTTCCCATTTTTTTGGCATAAAGTGTTGCTCCCATGGCAAGATCTTCTCCTTCATCTTTACCATATGCAATATCATCAATGAGAGCTAAAAGTTTTTTTGCAGTGTAATCAATACCTTTTATTTCACGCCTGCACGCCAGAACAGATGCTGTGGATATAGTATCCATACCATAATAATTGCACCGCTCATTGGCTTTTAAAACAAGGTCAATATCTTTACAACCAATAAGGGCTGTAAAATGGGACATTGTTTCAAACTCAGGCATGGTAAATTGATGTTTTGTGCCTGTTGCAGCTTCAGTTTTAATACCAATTTTTTTGCACATTATATGACAGCCAAGACAACCATGCCTTTTTTGTGGATAAGCTCTTTCATAAGCTGCAGCATTTAGTTTTGATGCATGTAAAAAATTTGTGCGCAAAAAATTATCCGTGGGCATCATTCTGCGGTTATCCATAAGATCATATACAGCACCGGTACCAAGTTTACTAAAGCCAAATTGACCCATGAGTACAGGTGAGGCATATGTCAGTCTTAAGATATCTTCTCTTGCCTGTTTTAATTTATCAGGCTTTTTGACTGTACAATGGCCTGTCCCATTTACAAGGAGGTATTTTATTTTTTTGTGGGCAAAGCAGAGTCCAAGGCCGGCTCTCCCGGCTGAATGATGCTGATCCACGGTTATGGAAGCAAAATACACACCATTTTCAGCAGCCTGCCCGACTATTGATAAAGATGCCTTTTTTGGCTGAATTTTTTTATTAACTTGATTTGTATCAAGCCCCCACAAATTGGCAGCATCTTGCAACTCTACCACGTTGTCATTAACTATAATTCCAACGGGAGTTTCACTTTTTCCTTTGATAACTATACCATCCCAGCCTGCATTTTTCAGCCTGAAACCTAGCTTGCCACCAACAGAGGAGTCTGCAATCAGTCCTGTAAGCGGAGATTTTGAAAGGATATGAGTTCTGCCCGATGTAGGTGATATACTTCCGGTAAGAGGCCCTGTAAAAACAGAGATGACCATATCATGGTGGTTCCAGGGAAGGTTTGCACACTGTCTTAAATATCTTCCTCCAAAACCCTTTCCGCCAAGGTAAAACAGATAGGTATCAAGATCCGGACGTTCAATTTCAAATCTTTTTTCTGTAAGATTAATATGCAGTATTTTACCGGTCCAGCCATACATATCATGTATCAATCCAATAGTAATTTAATCCATAAACTAATAATCTAAATTTTATCTTGTTTTTTCTTAATGTTACATGATAATTATTATTTTTACTATGATTATTCATTGGATAAATGGAATGAATTTGAAAAATAATTAAAATTCAGCAATTAAAAACCCAAAATGAAAAAAGGTTGGTATGGCTTATACAGAAGCAAGGAATAAAGCAGGAGAGTATTTAAGGCTTTCATTGAACTATATTGCAAAGTATAATCTACCTGCCAATCCAGTGAATTATACGGTTTGGTATGAATATGTCTCTGGAAAAAATCTAAAATTAAAAACTGCCATTGATCATTCCGTAAAAAATGACAAGCCACTCAATAATAATAGTTTAGAAACTCTATATCAAAAATATGTAACCGATGGTGATAGAATTGTTGTAGGTAAGCTCTTAACCAAAATTTCCCTGATGCTCAAAGATGTTACCAACCATGTTTCTGACACTGAAGGCGATCTTGCAGGGCATGGCAAAAACCTCGGAGACCTTGCTGAGCAGGTCACTGAAGCCCATGATTATAAAGATATCAAAAATATTGTTGATCAGATGCTTGTTGAGACCAAATCTCTTATTCAGTCAGGGCAAAGACTTCAAACAAGAATGAAAATATCTTCCGATGATTTAAAACAGTTGCACCAGGATCTGGAAAAATCCCAGCAGGAAGCCCAGACAGATGCTTTGACCTCACTTATCAATAGAAGAGGGCTTGAGAAAAGATTTGAGTTGGAAAGGATAAGGGCAACGCAGAATAATTCACCATTTTCAATTATCATGGCAGACATTGACCATTTTAAAAGAGTAAATGATAATTTTGGACACCTTGTTGGAGACAGTTTGTTAAAAAATCTTGCCATTATGATCAAAAGCCATTTAAGGCAAAATGACGTTGCTGCAAGGTATGGAGGAGAAGAATTTTTAATCCTTCTGCCGGAAACAGGAATTGAGGGTGCAAAAGCTGTAGCTCAAAAAATCAAAAAGGCTTTGGCCATAAAAGAGTGGAAACTTAAGGGAACCGGAGAAAGCATGGGTAACATAACTATTTCCATGGGAATTGCCCTATATACATTAAATGAACCTGAAAAAGATCTTGTTAAAAGAGCCGATGATGCACTTTATCTTGCCAAGGACCAGGGCAGAAACAGAATCATCACAGAACAGGATATCACACAAGGCTGATTTCTCCAACTTATGCGTTGATAGAGAATTATCTATTTTGTAACAGCCTTTTTATCCACTATTCGTCTATTTATGTTTTAGTTTTTTAATGTTATCCCTTGCAAATGTGATAGAAGGATCTATTTCAAGAGCCATTTCATAATATTGTATTGCAAGTTTGACCTGCCCAAGTTCCCGATAGTTTGAACCTATATTAGCATAATTAATGGCAAGAGACGGATCCACTTCAATTGCCTTTTCAAAACATGTGATGGCCTGTTCATAATTTTTTTGCATAAAATGACAAACTCCCATGGTATTGCACATATCTGGACGCTGCCCATCAATTGCAAGACCTTTTTTACATGTTTCAACAGCTTTTTCATACTGTTCAAGATCTTTTAAACACGTACCCATATGGGAATAAATATCAGGCATATTCAATTTTACAGGATCTCTGTCAAGGGCTGTTTCAAATTGAGTTAAAGCTTGCTCCATATCATACATGGCGTTTAGCATTAAGCCTTTGTAAAAACTTGTATAGTATTTACCTGGCAACGCTTTTTCCAGATCATCAAGCTTTGATAAAGCTTGATCAGGATTAAAACTCTGGGTGATTAATCTGGCAGAGAACATCCCAACACTTGATGCAGCAGCTCTTTCCCTGAAATGCGCTCCTGGAATAATTGTATAAAATGCAGGGATCTCAAGTTCTTCATGCATTGTATCAATGGCAAAAATGTCATACTCTTTTGTTTTAAGTGCATGTATCAGATTTTTCACCTCAATTTTAATATTATCGTTTGAAAGGTCAGGCAGTGTATTGATATTGACCATTTTGTCTGGACTGGTGATAAACCCGGCATCTTTAATATTAGTAAATTTGGGAAGGCCGCTTGCAACATAGTTTGACCCAGAATTAAAATCCCCTGCAAGCTGGGCTGTTTCCGTAAGAGCACGGCTCATGGCCTTTTCAGGATCAGGCGATGTACCTGCTGTCCAGACGATTTCACTCGTGACACCAAATGTGACGGGATCCCAGGCAAGAAGCCCAATTGTGGATATTCCAGTGTCCAGTGAAAAATTTGAAGCATAGACTTTTATCCCTTCTGCCTTGAATTTTTTGAGCATTTGAATGACCAGAGGATCTGTAAAAGAATCAAGATTTATTCCAGGAACATTTAAATTTTCATGGCTGACAATGGATGATGTATGGCGTTCAACAAGTTCACATATCCCTTGAGACAAGGCTTCTTCATTGCAATTTCCAGCACATGGCCCATTAAATTCATTGATCATATAAAACCAGTTAAAGGGTATCAAGACTTCATGCTTTTTTGTAAGATTGTATCCTTTTGTCCATTGCAGGGGCAGAGTGTCAAAAATTGGTTTTACCTTTAATGCTTCCTCTTTATTGTCATGGACTGATTTTATAATCTGATCAAAAGAGAGGGCTTTTTTTCCCAATTTTCCAGGAGTGGAATAAAAAAAGTTGTTTTCATTTTTTTTAAAAGAAAAAAAGCTGAAGCGTTCGGCAAGCTCCATAACTGCACTGGCTTCTGATTGCTCTGGAGTCCCGCCTTTACCCATCTGTTTGTTTGTGCCAACCACATCTTGCGCATCATGGCCGCACTCGGAAAAAAAAACCGGGATATCCAGTCGTCCATTATCAATTCTGCGGGTACAGCTTAAAATATCAAGATTGATATTTTTGGTTTTCTCCTTAAACCTTGCAACGGTCTCTTTTGGGGATACAATCTTGTCCTGATCATATGTATAGCCTTTAAGGGCATCTTTTAACTCAATCTTATAGCTCATGAATAATCCTTTGCAACTCTATATCCATTAAATTCTTATAATATAATCTTTAAAAATACTGCTTATATCACGGAGTAGTATAAAAAAACAATATCTGATATCTGACATTTGGGGGATTTTTGAGGGCAATCATCCTTCAACTGGCGAGTATAGCAAATTTGAAATATTCTTTACAAAAATAAAATTATTTTGATTATACATTCTGTTATATAATGGAATATTCTTTTAAAACTATTTGCCTTAAATCACTATTTTGAGTAATGTTATTTTTTAACTTATCAAATAAAATTGTCTTGTGAATAAATGGTTATATGGGCTTAATTAAAAAGTGAGAGACAAACTACAAACAAAATGAAAAAAAACCAGGAAAATCAAATTGGACAGGAAATTAGGTATCAGCTATTGGGTTGGATACTTTTTATAATATGTGCCATTTTCTTTATCGCATCAGGCTTGAAAAATCATGATATTTTGACATTCATAGGTGGTGTCATCTTCTTAATTTCCTGCATAATTTTTCTTATACCGCTGGTTAGGCGAAATAAAAAAACGGAGAATGATAAAAAAATCATATAACCAAGCTAATTCAACCGACGTAAAAAGCAGCGCGGTTGATTAGCGGTGTTATGCAGCTAATGGAGAAATGATGATCAAAAAGCTCTTTGTCTATGGAACTTTAGGACCAGGTTGTCCAAATGAGCATGTTCTAAAAGCGATTGACGGCAGATGGGAACATGCAACTGTGAGAGGAAAGCTGCGTCAAGAAGGCTGGGGCTCTGAAATGGGTTATCCTGGCATTGACCTTGATGAAAATGGGGAAGAAATTAAAGGTTTTCTTTTCATTTCTGAAAATTTATCAAATCATTGGACAATTCTTGATAATTTTGAAGGTGAGGGTTATGAGAGAGTGATTACTCAAGTGAAGCTCACTGACGGAAGCAAGGTTGATACATATATTTATATGTTGCGGGCTGAGTAAGATAGCGGATTGAATATTAGAAATTGTTGCAATGTCCATCCAGCGGACATAAGGTAATCAGCTTGGAACAGGTTATGTAAAATTCCTTATGGCAAATATCCAGTTGTTCTATAAACAAAGCTTTTAATACATATTAAAATTATGTATACTGATTTAGTATGGTTATTTTAATATGCTGTAAATTTGCAAACATCCATAGAGAGTGTTTAAAATGAAACTTTCAACTAAAACCCGTTATGGGACAAGAATTCTGATTGATCTTGCATTAAAGATCAATCAGGGCGCTGTTCAGGTCAGTAAAATTTCATCGAGCCAGAATATATCAGCCAAATACCTTGAGCAAATTTTACGTATTTTAAAACAGGCAGGTTTTGTGAAAAGTGTCAGAGGCCCTAAAGGAGGACATCTGCTGGCAAAGGATCCAGACAAAATATCTCTTGGACAGATTGTCCGCCTGTTTGAAGGCCAGGCAGATCTTGTTGCATGCACAAGTTCCCCGGAAAATTGTAAGATGGCAGCTGATTGTCTTGTTCGGGATGCCTGGCAGGAAGCCACCTCAGTTTTATATAAAAATCTTGATAATATCAGTATTGCCAATTTAATACACTGTAGTGGCAATAAAAGATAAGCCTGTATGTATGCCCGCTTAATCATAATCGGTGTTAAAGAACAGATACATCTCCTGTTCAATCTGCCCTGCCGCTTTTATAGCTCAAAGAGTGAAAGCATTTGATTTTTATACTTACACAATCTATACTGTTTTAATATGAAATATTAATTGAATACAAAAAGAGTCCCTATGAGTGAAAAAAAAATAATGATTGTTGATGATGAACCTGATATCCTGGAATATCTCATGGCTGCTCTTGAAGACAGCGGCTATATCACATGCACTGTAGATGATATTAATGATATTCTATCTTCCATAAACCTGGAAAAACCTGATTTAATAATACTTGATATTATGATGCCTGATAGGTCAGGCATATCAATTTACAAAGAGATCCAGCTATCTGATGAATATAAAACAATCCCCATAATTCTTATAAGCGGGCTATCTTCAAAAAATGATTTCATAGCAAAAATATTCAATGACAAACAAAATGCTGACAAATTTGCTTCTCCTGATTTATTTATTGAAAAACCAGTACAGCTTGATCAATTAAAAGAACATATATCCAGATTATTAAAATAGAGGAGGATTATGGTGTCTAAGTCAGAACTAAATTTTTATAAAAAAGAGTATCAACGACTTTTTGACCAGGTCCCCTGCTGTATTCTGGTTATAGATAAAAATTTTAAAATTGTCAGAACAAATAAACAATTTAAAGATATGTTTGAGCCTGTTATTGGCAAATATTGTTATAAATCTTTAAAGGGGCGGGACAGTCAATGTTCTGATTGTACTGCGAGAGCTTCCTTTGATGATGGGAAAATGCATACAGGACATCATGTATGGAAAACAAGCAAGGGTAAGGAAATCTATTTTCAAATCACTACGGTTCCACTTGAATCAGAAAGTGGTGTTCCAGAGTTTGTCATGGAAATGGCTGTCGATATAACAAAGACCCGTCAGCTTGAGGAAGAAAAACTTGAAGCAGAGCGTCTTGCTGCAGTTGGACAAACCGTTGCAGGCCTTGCCCATGGTGTTAAAAACCTTATTACAAGCCTTGAAGGCGGGATGTATCTGCTCAGTTCCGGCATGAAAAAGAGTAATATTGACAGGATTGCCAAGGGTATGGATATATTGGACAGAAACGTAATCCGTGTTTCAACATTTGTAAAAGAATTTTTAAATTTTTCCAAGGGAAGATCCATCAGTGTAAGCAAGTGCGACCCTGGTAAAATTGTCAAAGAAGTTGTTCTTGCCTACGAGACCCAAGCAGCCCAACTTGATATCACTCTTGAAAATAAAACCAAAGACAAAATAACGCTGGCACCAATGGATTATGAAAATATTTTAGAATGCCTGACCAATCTTGTGGGAAATGCCATTGATGCATGCAGAATGAGCGAAAACAGAGGCCAATGTTTTGTCCATGTAAAAGTTTATGAAGATGACGATGTGATTTCGTTTAAAGTAACTGACAATGGCTGTGGTATGGATTATGAAGTGAAGAACAAGGTCTTTACCAATTTTTTCACAACCAAGGGAAATGGCGGCACCGGGCTTGGGCTTCTGACAACAAAAAAGATAATCCAGGAGCATGGCGGCACAATCAAATTGAAGTCAGAACCTGGAAAGGGATCAACATTTAAAATTTCATTGCCACGAAAAAGATTACCCAAACTAAAATGATACGAGCCAGAAAAAAGCATGTTATTTTATTTCTTGGAGAGAGTAAAAACAACCTCCAGATGATGGCTGAATGTTTTGCACGTAAAATGAGCGATGAAAATACTTTGTGCATCAGTGCCTGTATGGCTCCTCCAGAACTCAATCCTGTTGCATCCAGTGTTATGCAGGATGTGGGCATTACTCTTTCAGACATTGCCCTGAGATCTTTAATTGATATTGAACTTTTTATGTTTGATCTGATTATTACACTTGGTAATTTTGACCACGACTGCCGACCTTCTTTACAGGGGATGCCTCCCCATATTCACTGGGATGTATCAGACCCCATACCTGATGAAAACCATAATTCCAGATACAGGAAGCTTATTTGTGCCAGGGATAAAATAGAGAAGAAAATTTTTACTCTTTTTAACTCAGATCTTCTGCATGCACTGTTCATCGCAAGAAGAAATTTAGAACTTATTCTTGATAATATTATGGATGGAGTGATGGCCCACACAACCAATCGAAGAATTTTCTTTTTTAATAAGGCTGCTGAAAAAATTACCGGCTATGATCGTGCCGAAATTCTTGGCAAAGACTGCCATGATGTTTTCCCGGGAAGATTTTGTGGCGGGTTCTGTGATTTTTGCCAGGGAGTTCCTGAAAAAAAAGGTAACATAAAATTTAAAAAAGTTGATTTTATAAAAAAAAATGGCAGCCAATGTAACCTTAAAATGTCAATCATTCCTCTTGAAAATGAATTCCATAAAGAGATAGGCGCTCTTATAACATTTAAAGACGATACAGAGCTTGACCAGCTGAAAAGTAGATTAAAACATCGCCATACACTTGGAGGCCTTGTTGGAAGAGATCCTAAAACCCTTAAACTTTTTAATCAGATTAGAGAAGTCAGCTCTTCACAGGTTTCTGTGTTAATTGAAGGTAAGAGTGGAACAGGCAAAGAGCTGGTAGCCAATGCAATCCATGATATCGGAGCAAGATCAGGAAGACCTTTTGTTGCTATAAATTGCGGTGCTCTTCCAGAAGGAATATTGGAAAGTGAATTATTCGGACATGTTAAAGGGGCTTTTTCCGGTGCTGCAAAAAATCGAAAAGGGCGTTTTGAATTAGCTGATAGAGGGACTATATTTCTTGATGAAG
>JAOZRI010000332.1 GCA_029940235.1 Desulfobacula sp.
CCGAAAATAAAAATATTTTCATTGCCAACTTCTTCCATGATTTCAATATTTGCACCATCAAATGTGCCAAGGGTTAATGCCCCGTTTAATGCAAATTTCATATTGCCGGTTCCAGAAGCTTCAAGTCCGGCTGTAGAGATTTGTTCTGAAATATCAGCAGCAGGAATAAGCTTCTCTGCCTGGGAAATACAGTAGTTTGGCAGAAAAGTAACACTTAGTTTGCCCCGGGTGTCAGGGTTCTGGTTAATTGCCTGGGAGACAGAGGTAATAAGTTTAATAATAAGTTTTGCCTGGAAATAGGCAGGAGCTGCCTTGCCGGCAAAGAAAAAGCTGCGTTTTACACTATCTTTATATTCATCTTTGCTGATTCGATTATAAAGATGAACAATGTGTAGAATATTTAAAAGCTGGCGTTTATATTCATGCATTCTTTTTGCGTGGATATCAAAAAGAGTGTCAGGATTGATACCAAGCCCGGTTTTTCTTAATGCATATTTTGCCAGGCGTTTTTTATTGTCTAATTTAATTTGCTGCCATTGTAGCTGGAATGAAGAATCATCAGCATAGGGAATCAGCTTTTTTAAGTGATTTAAATCCGATATCCAGTCAGAACCAATGACCGAAGTGATAAGCTTAGAAAGCCCAGGATTTGATTGATAAAGCCATCTTCTTGGCGTAATTCCATTGGTGACATTTTTTATTTTTCCAGGATAAATCCGGTTGAAATCTTTAAACAGAGATGTCTTTATAATTTTCGAATGCAATGCTGCAACTCCGTTGACAGAATGACTGCCGACTATGGCAAGATGCGCCATACGGATTTTTTGAACATCACCTTCCTGGATAATTGACAGTTTGGGTATTAATTCAGGTTCATCAGGGCATTGCTGTTTTAGATAATCAATAAAACGCTGATTAATTTCATAGATTATCTCAAGCTGTCTTGGCAAAAGTCTGCTTAAAAGTCCAACAGGCCAGGTCTCAAGAGCTTCGGGCAAAACCGTATGATTTGTATATGCAAAGGTTTTTTCACAGATTGCCCACGCTTTATTCCATAAAAGCCCATGTTCATCCATGAAAAGACGCATGAGCTCGGGTATGGCAATGGAAGGGTGTGTGTCATTTAGCTGAATGGCAGCCCAGTCAGAAAAGCCGTCAAAGGAGTGATGATCGCTTAAGTATTGTGAAATGATATCCTGTAAAGTTGCACTTACAAAAAAGTATTGCTGTTTAAGTCGAAGCTCCTTGCCCGCCTCTTTTTTATCACTGGGATAGAGTACTTTGGATATGGATTCAGTCATAACCTTGGCTTCTACTGCACCCATATAATCGCCACGGTTAAAAAACTCAAGGTCAAGTTTCCTGCTCGATGCAGCAGTCCATAAACGCATATTGGTGACAAAATCATCATTAATGCCGGGCACCATTATATCACATGCCATTGCCATGACATTTTGTGTGTCCACCCAGCGATATCTTTTTTCTCCCTTGATATCTGTGTAAGGTTCAGACCTGCCGTACAATTTGATTTTATAAATATTTTCAAACCTGACAATCTCCCAGGGGTTCCCTCTGCGCATCCAGTTATCACTTCTCTCCTGCTGGTAACCATTTTCCAGGATCTGATAAAAAAGACCAAAATCATAACGTATGCCATATCCATAACCTGGCAGGCGCAGCCGTGCAATGGAATCCATATAACATGATGCAAGACGGCCAAGACCTCCATTACCAAGGCCTGGATCCCACTCCTCCTCTTCCAGTGAACCAAGATCAAATCCAAGATCTTTTAAAACAACTTCAGCAAGATCTTCTATTCCAAGGGAAATAAGATAATTTTTTAAAAATCTTCCAGGTAGAAATTCAAGGGAGAGATAAAATACCCGTTTGGACAGGGTCTCTTTACAGGCTTTCTGGGTTTGAATCCACTGGTCTATAAGTCTGTCTTTTACACTGTAGGCAAGCCCCATATAACATGCATAACGATTCATCTCTTCAGGATCAAGTCCAAGGTTGGATTTGATATTTTGAAAAATATCCTGTTTTAGTTTTTCTGCCAGTTTATGTAGTTTCATGATATTGATTTATAAACTTATAACTGAATTATCACAGCCGCCAAAGGAGGAGTGAACATAATTGTCAGCCTGGGAATCATTTCCCCAGGTAATATGGTCAAAACAATACCTGAATTGATACTCTCTGCCTGTTTCAAGATCAAGCTTAGCAACAAAATCTCCGCTCTTAAGGGATTTCATGGGCAGACTGTTTTCATCCCACCCATTAAAATCGCCAACAAGAAAAATCTGTTTTGCATCCTTGGATTCGTCTTTGGAAAGTCTGAATGCTACTTTGCATATCGGACGGGTTTTTAAAAATTGTTTTTTAATACTCAATTTTACACCTCCTGATTTACAATGTCTGTTCTATGATACTGGAATCTTTTAATTGTTTAAATATTTGAAGATTCTCATGGCTGCATGATTTCACATTATTCAAAGGTATCTTCCCTTTAGGGGCTGATAGAAGTATATTCCGATCAATTCAATAAAAATTATAATATAATAAATCATGGAACAATGCAAATAGTTTCGATGATAGTTTAGATGACCTTTTTGGCTATCAAAGGCTATGTTGTGATAAGATATTGACAAGGTTATTTTATTTTGTTATTAAAAATATATGGAATTTAAATATAGCTCGCATGCAGTAAGCAGGATGATTGAAAGAAAAATTTCTACACAGGAAGTTGAATTGGTCGTAAATGATCCAGACGGTAAAATTAAACAATCTAAAGATAAGTACATTTGTTATAAAAAATTAAAAAATAGAAAGGATAATTTGATCGCGGTTGTAGCAGTAATTAAGAATAGAGTTTTTTTTGAGATAATAACAGTCATGGTCAATTTTGAGGTAAAAAAATGAAAATTTATCACAATATGGAAATAGATTATCTATCACTTGATTTTAAAGATGAAATTGAAGCAAAATCTGAATATCAGGATGGTATTATTGTTCGCTATAACGAGAAGGGTAATGTAATTGGAATCGATATAACAGATTCAATGAAACTTTTTGCCAGTTCTGATCTAATGACTTTGCAGGAAGCATGTAAGTTCCTTGGGATTTCTGAATCAACAATGAGAAGAAAAATAAAGGCCT
>JAOZRI010000333.1 GCA_029940235.1 Desulfobacula sp.
GGGCCGTGCTGGGCTCGAACCAGCGACTCTCTGCTTAAAAGGCAGATACTCTGCCGACTGAGTTAACGGCCCGTAACCAAATAAATTCGGAACCAATCAAAAAAACACAGAATATTTATATGATTTAAGAGGATTTGTCAATAAGTTTTTCAACGTTTTTTCTTTTTTTAAGATTAAGCAATTTCCTTAAGATCTTTTAATTCTAATTTTTCTTTAATGTTCTCCAGAGAGGTAAAATAGTCGCACCTTTCAGAAGGTGTTAAAAAGGCTTTTAATTTACGCTCCAGCATTCTTGGATGTATTTCATCATGAATGGCAAGAACTCCTTCGGTAATTATCTTTTGAAGGAATAACTCTTTTATTGTTCTCTCCCTTATTGTTGCAGCAAAGGGCAGAAAAATAAAATTGGCAAGAATAATTCCATATAATGTAGATGTTAAAGCAATGGGAACTGTTGCCATAACAACCGCTGAATCTCCTTCTCCTGCCAGCATGCCGATTAAGCCCACAACACTTCCAACAAGGCCAAAGGATGGTGCAACATCAGCCATGGTATGCAAAACCCTTCTTGTTTCATCCCGTCTCATTCTAAAAAAATACATTTCAGCAGATAAGGAATCTTTTATCTCTTCCCTTGAACAGCCGTCCACAAAGAGCCCAATCGCCTGTTTTAAAAAAATAATTGATGTTTCATCCTCATCATCCTGGAGTGCCAGCACCCCTTTCACCCTTCTTTTTACAGACAGGTCTATTAAAATTTTAACAATCTCACCCGGAGATCTTGTCTGTTTGCCATAGGCTGTTTTTAACACCTTGAAAAGGATCTCCATCCGCTTCATATTATAACTTAAAAATGTTGCTCCAAAAGTTCCGCCAATTATGATCAAAAATCCGGAAAGATTGATATACAAGCCGATATTACCATGAATGAAAAATCCAAATAAAAACAAAACCACACATATTACCAGCCCAACAATATTTTTTCTTGTCTGTTTTAAAAACGAGATTAATTCAGGTGTCAGCATATTGTCTCCTTGTTTACCACTGTTAATTACCAATACTAATTATTAGATTGCACATATGGTTTTTGTTTGATCAAAATAATCTCTACACGCCTGTTTAGAGCTCGATTATAGGAAGTATCATTGGGCATGACAGATTGATGAAAAGAGTGAGCACTTACAAATATTCTTTTTTCATCAACTCCGGCAACCTCTGTTAAATATCTTGCAACCATTACAGCTCTTTTTGAAGAGAGCTCCCAGTTTGTAGGATATTGTTTCGAACGTGTCGGTGCATCATCAGTATGCCCTACAACATTAACTGCAAAATCATTTTCATTGAGTACCCTTGCAATCTGATCAAGCTGATACCGTGCTCCTATTTTTAAATCAACCCTGCCCGGATCAAATAAAAGATCTCCTGCAAGGACAATTCTGACAGCTCCATCTTTCATTAACTCAACAGAATCAGGATGGGTAACCATCACTTCTGAAATAGCCTGTTTTGCCTGATCATATACTTTGGATGGGTTGGCAGTTATTCCAATATTCAATACTTTTTGCGACCCTTGATCTGACAAATTATTTTTCCCAGGACCATCTCCAAACAGAAGATCACTATTGCCAGTCTGATAAATATACATGACCGCAAAGAAAATAAACATGGTCATCATCAAATCTGACCATGAGATCGACCATTTGTTATCACGCCTTTCAGGAGGGAATGAGAGAATTTCATCATAAAAATTATCCATACCATCTTTTTTTAACTCTTCAAGATCCATACAGCCTGCCCTTTGAGATTAAACCCATTATATTAAAATTCATTAACGTCTAAATGCAATCGGCTTTTTGTTAAATTTTCTTTAGTTTGGACAGAGGATCAATCCACTATTTAACCGGCTGTTGACGGACATTACAAAATCCCCATATAAAATCTACCCTTAAGTGGATCTAAGTTTTTTATCTTCAAGAGACTCCCATCTCTCATAAAGAACATTGACCTGTTCCTGGGATTGTTCAAGCTTTGAACAAAAGAGTTTCATTTTTTCAGGATTATTTATGATCTCAGGCTCCTGAATTTGATTGGTTAAATGCTCAACCAGATCCTCCTGTTTTAAAATTTTCTCTTCAATATGCTCTAATTCATATTTCTCTTTGTATGTAAAGGCTATTAAAGCAGATTTTTTCTTTTTTACAATTTTTTGAATTTTCCGCTGTTTCCCAGGAGTATTTTCCCTGCGAAAGTGAAGAATCTGATCAAAATTCTTAAAAAACTGTGCATCCCTGTCAGAATCGAGATATAGAATTTTATGACAGACCCTGTCCATGAGAAACCGGTCATGTGATACAATTACAACCGCTCCAGAAAATTGTTTAATGCTCTCTTCAAGAACTTCAAGAGACAGAATATCAAGGTCATTGGTTGGTTCATCCAGAAAAAGGATATCACAGGGAGAAAGCATTATATTGGCAAGCAGGATTCTTGCTTTTTCACCTCCGGAAAGTCTTTTAACCTGCATGTCAAGCTGGTCAGGCATGAATAAAAAACGTTTTGCCCAGGTCACCACATGAACCGGTTTCCCTTTATAATTAACACTGTCACCGCCTGCTGGATTAAGGGCCTGTTTCAGTGTTGACTCAGGATTAAGCTGGGAGCGGTCTTGATCAAAGACTGCTATTTTTAAATTTTCCGCCCACTGGACTTTTCCTTCATCTGGCTGCATCTGCTTTTCTAAAATTGATAAAAAAGTTGATTTGCCACTGCCATTTTCTCCCACAACTCCAAGACAGAACTTTGGACCAAGCTGCAAACTTATATCAGAAAACAATTTTTTATTATTTAAACTTTTTTTAAGATGAAATGCTTTTAATAATTTTTTTGTCTGTCTGCCTGTGGCTGAAAAATCAATATTCAAAGCAGCAGTATCCCTGTTTTTCTGTCTCAGGATATTAAGCTGTTCTCTTAAATTGTGAGCCTGCTCAATTCGATATTTTGCTTTTGTACTTCTTGCCTTTGGACCCTGGCGCAGCCATTCATCCTCTCTTCTCATTTTACTTGCCATTGATGCCTGCTGCTTTTGCTGTGCCTGTAGAACTTTTTTTCTCTCTTTGTCAAATTTTTTATATTGACCCTGAATTTTAAA
>JAOZRI010000047.1 GCA_029940235.1 Desulfobacula sp.
TAAATCCCTGGCCGCAGAAGAATGAATACCTCTTCAGATATCTGGTTTGCCTTTATCAAAACTTTTTCCATGCTGTTTCTGGTTCTGGCAGTTATTATTCTTGTTTTTTATTTTATCAGAAAATTCTCCACAGCAAAAGGTGTTAAGGGGGGTAAAGATTTTATTAAAGTTCTCTCAATGCATCATCTTTCACCAAAAGAAAAACTTGTATTGCTTGATGTTCTCGGTGATACCATCCTCATAGGTGTTACCCCTACCAATATTTCAAAAATATCTTCCATTGACACTGATATGGATTTCTCAGGCCAGGGCAGTGAGGCACCTTTAAACTTTAAGGACTTTCTATCTCGCAAACTTGGTAAACCCATGTCAAATAAAAATAGGGCAGACAAAAACCTGACAACTCAAACAAAGGAAGGTTGATGAAGGTTAAAATAACTCTTTTTGTCTGTTTTTTATTATTTTGCATGGGTTCATCTGCTTTTGCCATAACATTTCCTATTCCCTCTTTGCAGTTAAATGTTGAAACAGCCAAAACTCCTGAAGAAGTTGCTGTTGTCCTTGAAATTATTGCTCTTTTAACTATTCTTGCCCTTGCTCCGGCCATCTTGATTTTAATGACACCTTTTACAAGACTTGTTGTTGTCTTCCATTTTTTAAGGCAGGCCATGGGAACCCAGACAAGTCCTCCTAATCAGGTGATTGTTGGTCTGGCACTGTTCATGACTTTCTTTATTATAAAACCTGTGGCACAAGAAATTTATAATGACTCTTTAAACCCATATCTTGAACGACAAATCACATATGACATTGCCTTTGAACAGGCCCAAAAACCCATTAGAAAATTTTTGCTCCTTAATACCAGAGAGAGTGATCTTGCTCTTTTTGTAAAGGGCGCTGATATGAAAAAACCTGAAACAAGGAGTGATGTATCTTTGCTGGTTCTTATTCCAGCCTATGTAATAAGTGAGCTTAAAACAGCTTTTATTATAGGATTTGTTTTATATATTCCCTTTCTTGTAATAGATATGGTGGTGGCTTCTGTGCTTCTTGCTATGGGTATGATGATGCTGCCTCCTATTATGATTTCCTTACCGTTTAAACTTATGTTATTTGTGCTTGTGGATGGATGGCATCTTATTTCAAGTTCTCTATTAAAAAGTTTTGGAGTATAATCATGACCCCTGAATTTGTTGTTGAATTTGCAAAGCAGGCCATAATACTGACTATTTCTCTCTCCATGCCCATGCTTGGGTTAGGGTTGCTCGCAGGATTGATTATAAGTGTATTCCAGGCTGTTACGCAGATTCAGGAGATGACCCTGACATTTGTTCCAAAAATTATTGCAGTTTTCCTTGGACTTTTATTTGCAGCACCATGGATGTTGGATAAATTGACCACCTTTACTGTGAATATATTGGAAAATATTCCCATGTATATCAGGTAGGAGAGAATACGGCATGGATATCCTTAATGTCATTGATCCTGTGCAGTTTCGAACATATATGCTTGTTTTAATAAGGGTAAGCATTATGCTGTTCATGTTTCCTGTATTCTCTTCAAAGGTTTTTCCAAACACACTTAAAATGGGTTTTGCCCTTGTTGTCTCTCTGTTGTTATATTCAGTGGTTGACATTGACCTTTCAAGGTTCCCCATGGGTGTTGTGGGAACAGGGCTTCTCATCATAGCAGAGGCAATGATCGGTTTGACTCTGGGCTTATGTTTAAGAATATTTTTTGCTTCGGTTCAGCTTGCAGGACAGATAATAGGATTTCAGATGGGGTTTGCAATGATCAATGTTGTTGATCCCCAGACCGGAGCCAATGTGTCCATTATGGATCAGCTCGGGTATTGGGTGTGTGTTCTTGTTTTTCTTTTGCTCAATGGCCATCACATTATGTTCATGGCAATGATCGATAGTTTTAAACTTGTCCCCATGGGTTTTTTTATGATGCACGAAGCAATGATGGTCAAATTCATATCGCTTGGATCTGAGCTGTTTTTGATGTCAATAAAAATCGGAGCCCCTGTAATTGCGTCACTTGTATTTGTCAGTGTTGGATTTGGGCTGGTCTCAAAATTTTCACCCCAGATGAACGTAATGATAGTGGCATTTCCCCTGAAAATTGTAGCGGGCCTGGCTCTTTTCGGCCTGTCCCTTCAAATTATTCTTCTTGTAACAAGAACTTATGTCTCAGAGTTTAAGGAATTATTAATGTATTTTCTTTTTTATATTGGCGGGTCTGGTATGGCCGGAGCATGACTGGTTTAAATATTATAAAGCATCAAAAAAATATTTTTAGATAGGGGTAGAATAGTATGGCTGAAGATCCGGAAAGTGGTGGGGAGAAAACCGAAGACGCATCGTCGCGTAAGCTTTCCAAAGCAAGGGAAGAAGGGCAGGTTGCAAAAAGCATTGAGATTCCTTCTGTTTTTGTCCTTGTTGGAGGTGTTACTGCTTTATATGCTTCTGCATTTTATATTTATAATAATCTGGTTTCTGTATTTCATTTTAATTTCAATTTTACACAAGTCCCTTTATTGACCGATCTTGAAGTTGTCAGGCTGCTTGCATATCATACTCAGAAAATTATTTTCACCTTAATTCCAGTCATGGTTCCGATTATCATAATTGCCCTGCTTGCAAATATTGCCCAGGTGGGATTTGTTATTTCATGGAAAGCCATTGAACCAAAGTTGTCCAAGCTTAACCCCATTAATGGATTTAAACAGAAATTCTCTTCAAGGGCGGTTGTTGAATTTGTAAAAACTTTGTTGAAAGTTGGTGTTATTTCAATGGTTGCCTATTATGCTATTAAAGGCGAACTTACACAGATATCAAAATTGTATGACCATAGTATTGGGTATATCCTTTTATTTATCCTTAAAATTTCTTTCTGGATTTTCATCAAAGTATGTCTGATCATGCTGGTTGTTGCTGCTTTAGACTATGCTTATCAGAGATGGAAATTTCTCGATGAACAGAAAATGACAAAAAAAGAGGTTAAGGATGAGACAAAACAGACAGAAGGTGATCCAATGGTTAAATCCAGGATCAGGCAGCTCCAGCAGGAGGCAGCAAGAAAAAGGATGATGGCTGATGTGCCCGAGGCTGATGTGATTGTCACAAACCCGACCCGTCTTGCCGTTGCCATAAAATATGACAGTGCCCAGATGGATGCTCCTGCTGTGCTTGCAAAAGGAGCCGGGCCTGTTGCTAAAAATATAAGAGAGATAGCAAGGCAAAATGATATTCCCCTTGTTGAAGATAAACAATTGGCTCGAAATTTGTATAGTAGTGTAGATATAGGCGGCCAGGTTCCAGGTGAACTATACCAGGCAGTAGCGGAAGTACTGGCTTATGTCTATAAATTAAAGGGAAAAAAGCTGTAAATATACGACAATAAATTGGCGGTTTGTGTCAAAGATATTTTAGGTTTGGAGTTTAAATGGCAGCAGTTGAAACAGGTTTTTTAGCAGGAGTAAAAAGAGAGTCTTCAGATATACTGATGGTTGTTGCCTTTATTGGTATTCTCATGGCAATGATCCTGCCTTTGCATCCCATTATTCTTGACTTTTTCCTTGCTTTGAATATCTCCTTTGCCATTGTTGTATTAATTACAACTATGTACACAACAGCTCCACTAGAGTTTGCTATTTTCCCATCACTTCTGCTTGTGTTGACACTGTTTCGTCTCTCTTTAAATGTTGCATCCACACGATTAATTCTTTTACACGGCAGTGAAGGTCAGAGTGCAGCAGGGTCTATCATTCAATCTTTTGGCAGCTTTGTTGTGGGTGGAAACTATGTTGTAGGTCTGGTTATTTTTATTATTCTTGTTTTGATCAATTTCATGGTTATTACCAAAGGTGCAGGTAGAATAGCAGAAGTTGCCGCTAGATTTACCCTTGATGCCATGCCTGGAAAACAGATGGCCATTGATGCTGATCTTAATGCAGGCATGATAGATGAAGTTGAGGCAGGTGAAAGACGTGCCGCAATTGCCAGGGAATCAGAGTTTCATGGTGCCATGGATGGTGCTTCAAAATTTGTCCGCGGGGATGCCATTGCAGGTATTGTAATAACACTGATTAATATAGTGGGTGGTTTTGTAATTGGTGTACTTCAGCAGGGTATGGAGATGAAGGAAGCTTTGACAAACTATACTCTTTTAACTGTTGGCGATGGTCTTGTATCACAGATCCCGGCTCTTTTGATTTCAGCAGCAGCAGGTCTTCTTGTCTCAAGATCCGGTTCCAACATGAAAATGGGTCAGGAGTTTGCAAAACATCTTCTTGCAAGCTCAACTCCGGTTTTTATAGGGTCAGTAATTATTTTTTGCATGGGACTTGTACCGGGTCTGCCATCCATACCATTTATGACTCTTGGACTGGTCTTAGGAACCCTTGCATGGTATTTTTTACGACAGGAAGAGACAAGTGAAGAGGAAAAACTTGCAGATGAGCAGGCACAGATAGAAGAGGAGGCAGCAGGTGCTCCTGAAGATGTTGATCATCTTTTAAATCTTGATACCATTGAACTTGAGGTCGGCTATGGTTTGATTCCCCTTGTGGATAAACAGCAGGATGGCACTCTGCTTGGAAGAATCAGGGCAATCAGAAGACAATTTGCCACGGAAATGGGGATTATTATTCCTCCCATTCACATCCGGGACAATCTGAATTTAAATCCCGCACAATACAGGCTTATGATAAAAGGAGTGGAAGCTGCCGGTACCGAGTTAATGGTAAATCATTTTCTTGCCATGGATCCTGGAGGAACAGCCCAGGATATTGAGGGCATAGATACCACAGAACCAGCATTTAACCTGCCGGCAAAATGGATTCCCATGGATCGTGAAGAGGAGGCAAAATTTGCAGGATATACAGTTGTGGATAATTCAACGGTTATTGCGACACACTTGACTGAAATTGTTAGAAACAATGCCCATGATCTTCTTGGAAGACAGGATGTTCAACATCTTCTCGATAATCTTGCCAAATCTAATCCAAAAGCTGTGGAAGAGCTGGTGCCAGGTCTTTTAAGTCTTGGCGTTGTACAAAAAGTACTTCAAAATTTATTAAGGGAGCGAATTTCCATAAGAGATATGCTTACAATTGTAGAAACTCTCGCTGATTTTGCACCAATGGGAAAAGATCCAGACCTTTTAACTGAATATGTAAGGCAGAGATTGGCAAAAGGCATGCTTGTTCCCTATCTTCAGGAGGGAAAGGTATTGCAGGTAACAACCCTTGATAGAGAAATAGAAGAGATATTAACTAAAAATATAAGGCATACTGAACATGGATCATATCTGACCCTTGATCCGGGCCTGGTGGAAGAGATAGTTCAGGCAGTTTCAAAAGAGGTGCAACAGCAGGTAGCTCTTAATGCACAACCTGTCATCATGACATCGCCGAGTCTGCGCCGTCATGTCAGAAAACTCATTGAGCCAACTCTACCCACTGTGATGGTTGTATCCCATGCAGAGATAGTGGATGATATTAATTTACAGGCAAGTGGAAAGGTAAGTTTAATAAATGAACAAGAGAATCTATAGAGCTGAAAATATTCAATTAGCCATTGCAAATATTAAACAGGAGCTTGGATCCGATGCCATGATTCTAAGTACCCGGAAAATTGCACCAAAATCCATTGGCTCATATTCAAAACGTGCAAGAACAATGTTTGAGGTTGAAGCATCTGTTCCAGAATATTCAGATGTGAAAACTGAATATAACAAAGCAGGCCTGGGAATTAATCAAAAAGAGCTTACTGATTCCATTAAAGATGATATTGCTGATATCAAGGATATGATTTCAATTGCCAGTTTTGGAAACGGGATGAAGAATATGGTCTGCAACCATTTTGAGTCTGTTGGCATTCTGGCTTCTCTTTTGCGGGCAGGTATCAGTGAAGCAGGGTCAAGTTCCATAATAAAAAAAGCAAGTTTATCCATGGATAAAAATAGTGTCAAAGGTTCAAATATTAAATCCTTAAAAAAATATGTGATGCAGCAATGTCTTAATCAAATTAGCACAAAAGATTTCTTTAATAGAGATAACAGCTCAGGAGTTCCCCATGTGGCAGCTTTTGTGGGTCCCACGGGAGTCGGTAAAACAACTACTATTGCAAA
Organism: Desulfobacula sp.; assembly: GCA_029940235.1. Lineage (GTDB taxonomy): Bacteria > Desulfobacterota > Desulfobacteria > Desulfobacterales > Desulfobacteraceae > Desulfobacula. The sequence goes on from JAOZRI010000047.1 coordinate 6,139, forward strand.
ACTTGCAGCTCTGCTGACATTTGAAAGAAAAATGAAAATTGGTCTGATTTCCATTGATAATTATCGGGTGGGTGCATTTGAACAGCTAAAAGCTTATGCCTCCATTATGGGATTGCTGTGTGTGCCTGCATTCAGCTCTCAAGACCTAACTTGCGCTCTGGACAGAATGAAATCGATGGACATGGTATTGATAGATACTGCAGGGCACAGCCACTTTGATAAAGTAAAAATTGATGAAATATTGAAATTAATTCATACAGATTTTGCGATTTCTACTCATTTGGTCTTGAGTGTTACCTCTGAATCTACTATTATGAAAGATGCAGCAGCAGCTTTTTGTGCTTTTAATCCTGATACGCTTGTATTTACAAAGATTGATGAAACAAAAAGATGTGGTAAGATACTGGATCAGGTAAGTGATATTAAACTGCCTGTTTCTCTGATAACAAATGGTCAAAGAGTCCCTGAGGATTTAATTGTACCGGACAGAGGAAAACTGCTCAAGATAATTCTGGGCAATGGACAACAGGTTGTTGCATAATGAAAATTTTTCCAGTGTAGTAATTGAGAAAATTGGCGTTTTATAACAGCGTGTCAAGAGATGAAAAAAATGAGGTAATATATTGAATCAGGCACAAGGCCTTCACAAAGCCGTTAAAGACCGGGCACTTTCAAGGAAAAAAGCAAATATGTCATCAAACAATCTTCCAAGAGTTATTGCAGTTACCAGCGGTAAGGGAGGTGTCGGTAAAACCAATCTGGTGGGTAATATGGCTGTTGCCTTAAGTCGTATGGGTAAAAGGGTGGTTATCATTGATGCTGATGTGGGACTTGCCAATATTGACATTATTTTTAATTTAAGACCTGAATATAATATCAGGCATATTATCAATGCCCAAAAAACATTGAACCAGGTCATGGTAACTTCAGAACATGGTATCAAAATTCTCCCTGGAGGTTCTGGATTCGCCGATTTAACTCAACTTGGCGAAGGTGAAAAACTCAATCTTTTAAGTGAATTTGAAACTCTCTCTGACCAGGCCGATATTATTTTTGTTGACACAGGGGCTGGAATTTCATCAAATGTATTATATTTTAACTCTGCCTGTGATGAATGTATTGTTATTGCAACAAGAGAACCCACATCCATTACCGATGCCTATGCAATGATAAAAGTTTTATCATCGGATTATGGAACCAGATATTTTAAACTGATTGTTAACATGGTGGATTCCGAAGCCCAGGCAAAAAATGTCTATGCAAGTTTAAGTGCAGCACTTGATAAATACCTGAACAATGTTGTATTGGAATATACAGGATATATCCCTTTTGACAGGAAATTACAGGCAGCAGTGCAAAAAAGAGGACTTGTTATGGATAGTTTTCCTGACTCAGTGGCTGCTAAAGCCATTGAAGATATCTCGTTAAATCTTGGGAATACCCCTGCAAGAAGTAATGCAGATGGGAGCTTAACATTTTTTATGAACAAGGTATTTCAAGCAGCAGATTAACCGCCATCTGGCGGGTTGTAAAAATAACAGGGATGTTTTATCTTAATTTATGAAAGGCAAAAACTGGGCAAATAAAGAGGAGTGGGAATTGTGGCGTGAAAACTCCATTATTGAATACTCTTATCTTGTAAAGCATATTGCTGCAAGATTTGCCATGCGCCTTCCTTCCACTGTTTTTTTTGATGAATTGGTTTCAGCAGGATCTCTTGGTCTTATTGATGCCGTGGATAAATTTGACCATTCAAAACATGTCACTCTTAAAACCTATGCCCAGTACAGGATTAAAGGAGCAATCCTTGATGAGTTGAGAAGCATGGATCCCTATTCAAGATCCATGAGAAAAAAAATTCAGGATATTACCAGAGCAGTCAAGACAATTGAAGAGAGAAAAGGTTCAACTGCCATGGATGAAGAGATATGCAAAGAGCTTGGCGTAACTCTGGAAGGCTATTATGATATGCTTACAGGCATTCATGGTGCATCTGTTTTAAGTCTTGATGAATTCATAAAAACAAAGAAAAACGATTCATATTCAAATACAAGATTCCAGGCTGCCATTGAAGGAGGAGATAATCCTGCTGTCTGTTTTGACAAAGAAGAATTTAAATTTGTCCTGGCAAAAACCATTAAACTTTTGAGTAAAAAAGAGCAATTGGTGGTGTCTTTGTATTATTATGATGAATTGACATTAAAAGAGATTGGTGCAGTCCTCTCTTTGACAGAATCGCGTATATGCCAGATTCATACCGCAATTCTTGTGAAACTGAAAGTAAGGCTAAAAGATTACTTTAATGATTGAATGAAAAAAATGAGGTTCTCAAATGTCTGATCCAAGCATAGAAGAAGATAGTTTAATATCCCAGGGTGATATTGATAAACTTTTAGAGTCATCTTCCATTGAAGAAGCAGAAGACAAACTTACCTCAAATTCAGACTCAAATGATTCTAACGATGTTGAAGAACTTGGTGAACTCTCCCAGGACGATATTGATGCTCTTATGAATGGCAATATATCTGACCCGGAGGGGGAAGACGATGCAGGAGAACTTTCCCAGGATGATATTGATAAGATGATGAATTCAAATACATCTGATTCTGATGATGATCTCGATTATGACGATGATGATATGGAGTTGATCTCCCAGGACGATATTGATTCTCTTATGAATTCCAGTGAACCGGATGAGCCTCCAGATGTTGCAGAGAATGAAGATGCACAAGAGGCTGGTTCAGAGGATGATGCAGGAGAACTTTCCCAGGATGATATTGATAAGATGATGAATTCAAATGCATCGGATGTCCAGGAAGTGGAAGAGGATGAAGCTGGAGAACTATCTCAAGAGGATATTGATAAAATGATGAATGCCGGCTCAGATGATGAGCCGTCTTCATCTGGTGATGACGAAGAACTTGAGATGATTTCCCAAGATGATATACGTAATCTGATAAACCATGAGATAGAGGATAATAAAGAGTCTTTAGCAGACACAAACAAAGCAAACCCATCCAGTGGCAACCAGCCAGATAAAGAAAACCCTGACCTTAATGGTGAAGATAAAGCAGAGGCATCTGACAAGGGCGAGGAAATAGTTGAAGAAAAAGTAGAAGAGCCTATGGCAAGTGTAACAATAGAAGAAGATAATTCTATTATTGAAGAATCTGAAGCCGTTGATGTCACAGAATGCCTTGTGACCCAGGAAACAATAGATGACTTGATAAAAAAATTTGGCAGTGAACCTGATCCCGAAGCTGAGCCTGCACCGGAACCGGTAATCTTAGATGAAGAGCCAATCCCTGATTCAGAAGAGCAGATCTCATCAGAAGATGAACTGTCTGCTGATTCTGATTTACTTGACATGGATGGGGAAGATGAAGATATTGCCCAGGAAGAGATTGATGCTCTTTTACTTGATTCTGACGATGATGAAGATTATGAGGAAGATGACGATCTTCTTATTTCCCAGGATGATATTGATACTCTTTTAATGGCAGCAGATCAGGAAGATGAAGATGTCCTTGGTGATTTAATGGATGAAGAGTCTGATGATGACATGGAAGAAGATTTAAATGATGAAGTCATATCAGATGAGGATGAAGATTTTCAAGGGGATGACGAAGATCAGGTTGTCCTTGAAGATGATGACAGTGAAGAGGTGGCAGATGCTGAACCCGAAACTGCAGCAAAGACCAAATGGTATAAATCAAAACTTGTCATTGCCTGTGCATCTGGATTGATTGCCATGGGTATTATTGTCCCTGCAGTATATTTTTTCTTTTTTTCAGGTGATCCAGGCCAGCCCCAGAATAATATGCAGCAATATGCTGTTGAAGAATCAAGGGCAATCACAGTAGAGACAGTTGATATCAATATTAAAAGTCAGGGAGATATAAATCAAGCAGGAAATATGGTGCTGGAAAATTTTGTTATACTTGCATCTGATCAGTCAAAAGATATGGCCTATGTCACTGTAGATATCTCAATTGATTATTCAGATCAGAGAGCTTATCATGAAATTCAGAATAATTTATCATTTTATCGGGATTTGATTTACGACTCCATAAATAAAAGCTTTGTTTCAGAAAAACGAGAAGAGATTACAGAGGCAGATATTCTATGGCAAGTTGAAACAAGTTTAAAAAAAGTATTACCCGGAACTTATATTAATCGGGTGAGCTTTAAATCTTTTAAAGCAAGTTAGAGAGGTTTTTAATAATGACCACTGTACCTGGACATAATATTGTTATCCAACAGTCCGGGGCTGCCCAGGAGCTGATACATCAGACCACCACCCCTAAACCTTCTCCGGAACAGGCGGCAGCACAGCAGCAGGCCAATGCACTTGCCCAGGGCACGACAGTCCAGGGGACAGAAGAGTCAGAAAAACTTAAATCTAAAAAAGAGAAAGAGGCATTAAGAAGAAAAAAATTATTGGAAGAGGCAAAAAAAAAGAGAAAGCAAAAGGAACTGGACCTGGATCCTGACGCTCCAGGAAGGCTGCTGGATACAACTATATGACAGAATCGTTTTCAATAGAATTTTGGATTGCAACACTTTTTATTATTAATTTTATCGTTGTTGTTGTTTTATTTCTGTTTGTTAAAAGAGTTAATCGTCTTAATGTTAATTTAGATCATGCCCAGTCAAATCAAAATGAGTATGACGAACGTTTTGAATACTCTGGGCAGGTTACAGATTCAACTGTAGATATAGTGGAAAGGCTTGAACCCCTTGTCAAAGAATCTCAAAAAACTGCCCTGAGCTTTGATAAACAGATCAAAGAGAAAAAAAGATTAATCAAAGAGTTAAACGATGCCTTGGATTCGAGAATTATCAGTATTAATCTTCTTTTATCCCGTTCAGACGTATTGCACAAAAAAATTCAGGAAAAGCAAAACCAGCCTGATTTAAATTTGTCTTCAAATGCTGTGTTTGATCAGCAAAATCAAATTATTGAGATGTATAATCAAGATTATGATGTTAATTCCATTGCTCAAGAGTTGTCAATTCCCAAGGGCGAAGTTCTATTGGTAATTGATCTTAAAAAAAGATTTATGGCAATGGAGAAAAATGGTAGATGATTTCAGGCATCCATATTTCATCCTCCCAGGTGGTTATCAAAAAGGGTGATGGCAGTAATAAACATAGCCTTCCGGAATTAAAAAACAACCAGGTAATCAAAGCTAAAATTTTACAATTAATGCCCAATGGGAAGACTCTTATTGAGGTTAATAATCAAAAAATTGTGGCAAAATCAGCCATGCTTTTAAACCCTGGAGAGGAAGTCCAGCTTAAAGTGCTCTCACAAAAAGATGCCACCATTTTAAAACTTATTAACCCGATTCAGAAAATGACAACAAGACAGATCTCTTCTCTTGTCACTCTTTTTACAAAAAAAGATTCAATCCTTAATATTCCTGACTACAAAACAGGGAATACTAAAGAGATTTTGCATGGGATATCATTAAAATCCGGCAAAGCAGATAAGACATTTTTACCCAGATTAATAGATAAAAGCGGTATATCCCTTGAAAATAAAATTGCAAATATTTTATTGGATCCAAAACCTGGACAAAATGTAAAGATTATTTTGAATACTCTATTAAAACAAGATATTAAAGGAAATATTCTTCAAGAGCTTTTATCCATGGATTTACAAAATCCCAAGGCTGTGGAATCGATGAAAGTTGCCATATCTTTTCTGGAAACCATGGAAAATTTTCAACTGCTCAATCACCAGAGTTCAGATTCAG
>JAOZRI010000048.1 GCA_029940235.1 Desulfobacula sp.
CCATAACCGGAAGTGCTGCTTTTTTTATTGAGGAGAGCTCTCCTCCCATGACTTCACGTTTAATCTCAAGGCCGATGGTAAAAAAGAACAGCGCCATAAGCCCGTCATTGATCCAATGGTGGAGAGAAAAATTAAAATCACCAAAAGTTGTACCGATTCGAATCTCGTGGGATAAATAGTGGTATGCCTCATAAAAAGAAGAATTTGCCCATATGACAGCAGTTATTGTGGCAAAGATTAAAAGAATTCCACCCAGAGTCTCTTGTTTTATGAATTGTGATATTCTGAAAAATGATGCTGGTTTTTCAATGGTTTGTGGCATTTTTTCCTTATTCCATGTTTTTTGGGTTCTTTTGGAGCTAAAACAGAGTGCTTGAAATTAAATTAAATAAAAATCTGAAGAAAAGTCAACTAAATACTTATCAAAAATCGTAAAAGTGTTCCTTTCAATGAAATGGAACATAACCCAATTTTATGGAGGGTATCTGTTTTTTTATTCAAATTAAAAATGAATGTCAATATCTAATATATTTTGTGCAGGACTTGTCACTCATTGATTGATATGGTAGCTTCTTGCAATACTACTATTAAATACAGCAGAGGGTATTATGCATAAGAGAGTGAATTTAACTGTTGGGCTGGTGATTTTTCTATTGCTGCTTGCCTGCATATGGAATGTATCAAGTCTGTGTGCTGAAACAAAGGGGTCAGATTCTGCAGTTAACAAGAGTCAATTACCTGAAAATTATTCTCCCGGACAGGTGGATGAAATTTTGTCAGCCATGAGCGATGAACAGGTCAGACAACTGTTGATTGCCGAACTTAAAAAAACAGCTACAGGTTCTATAAAAAAACAGCTGGGTTCGGATAATAATATGCACAACCTTACTGATCTTGCCCATGCCAGACTCAAAGCTTTTATCTCAAATATACCCAACATACCTTCCAGTTTTTATAATACCCTTGTCCTTTTATCCGAAAGTAGAGGTGTCTTTTCGCTTTTTAAAACTTTGATCTATGTTCTTGGAGTTATCCTTGTTGGTTTTTTATTTGAGTTTGTTTTTAAATATATGACAAAGGGATTTCGAAAAAGGATAAATTCTTTTGAACCCATGAAAGGATTTAGCAAGATTGGCAGTGCCCTATTAAAAATTACGCCGGATTTTTTTGGAATGGCTGCATTTATCTTTGCCTGCCTGACACTCTTTTTTCTTTTAAAGGAGCAGAGTCATATGGCAGGAAAAATGATTTTTATCACTGTTTTTATTGTGATCATCTCTGTCAGGATGATTTCCCTTTTAAGCAGCGTTATATGCTCGCCAACTGTGGAAGCCCTTCGCCTTTTACCTTTAAGTGACAATGCAGCAAGATATCTCCATCACAGCATGATGTTTATAGCTGGATTAATCTCTTTTGCATATGTCATAACATCTGCAATGGTGAGAATTGGAACACCAAGAGATGTTACAAGATTTACAGCATTCAGTCTTGGAACGTTATTGATCCTGGCCATTGCTTTTATGATCTGGCAGAATCGGAAAACCGTGGCCGCAATCATAATTGGCAATCAAAAAAATCCATCGCTATTCAAAAAACAGTTTTCAGCAATCTGGCACATATTGTCATTTGCCTATATAATTGTTATCTGGGCTCTCTGGGCAGCCAACCTGATTATTGTGCAAAGTGGTACCCCAATGGCATTTTTCATAAGTCTTTTGATTGTGCCCATCTATCTTTTACTGGACAAAGCAGGTCAGTGGATAGTCAGTGTGATTCTTGGAACTTTAAAGGAGCCGGACAATAAAGCAGTGGAAGGCGATGATCAGATAAGTGTGCAGAGTGATCAAGCCTCAAACAGCGCCGTTAAAATCATAAGATACACCATCATTATCACCTTGATTCTTTGGATATCAAGCCTGTGGGGGATGAATGTTCCTTTTGCCAGTCAACTTCCTAAGACCATGTTTGATGTAATGGTTACACTGTTCCTTGGCTATCTTGCCTGGAATTTTTTAAGCAAATTGATAGATAAAAAACTTGTTGAAGATATGCCTGATAAAGATGAAAATGAAGAGGCAGATCAAGAATGGGGAGGTGGTGTTATTGTAGGGAGAAGCACAACAGTGCTCCCAATGGTGAAAAAATTTATTGGAACTGTTCTGGTTGTGGTTGTTATATTGACAATTTTGTCTTCCATGGGAATTGAAATTGCACCACTGCTTGCAGGAGCAGGCGTTATTGGCATTGCCATAGGTTTTGGCGCCCAGAAACTGGTCACTGATATTCTGTCCGGATTTTTCTTTTTACTGGATGATGCATTCCGTGTAGGAGAATATATTGAAGCAGGAGGTATTTCCGGCAGTGTGGAAGGTATTACTCTTCGCAATGTTAAATTAAGACACCACCGTGGAATGCTGCAATTAGTACCCTTTGGTGAACTTGGTTCTGTCACCAATTATATGCGTGGGGGCATGATTATAAAATTCAATATTCAATTGCCCTATGATACTGATATAGATAAGGTTAGAAAAATTATTAAAAAAGTTGGTAAAGCCATGTTAAAGGATGAGGAATTCAAGGATGATTTTATCAAGCCTGTAAAGTCCCAGGGTGTCAGGGAAGTTGGAGATTCTGTTATGACCTTCAGGGTAAAATTTACTGCACAACCTGGGAAACAGTTTGTTATTAAGCGAGAAGCCTTTCGCAGGATTACCGAAGCCCTTGCTGCCAAAGGTATTCACTATGCCCACAGAAAAGTGATTGTTGACATGCCGGATGAGCTTAAATCCATAATGGAACACAAAGAAAATGGTGATAAAGAGAGTGATTTGTCCAATGCTGAAACCTCATTAAAAATAGGTGCAGCTGCTGCTGTGGATGGTATTATACGAAGAGAAGAAGCTAAAAAAGCAGAAAAATAAACAAAATAGCTATCTTCTCTCTTCAAGATATTTCACCATCTGGCTCATGGTGATTTTCATACTTGATGGGCCGGATCGGACGAAAAACTCTTCATTTTTACCAATGGATAAAAAGACAGGTTTGCGAACTCTCTCACACTCAACGACCACAACCTGTTTGCCTTTAACAAGTTTTAGCTTCAAGGTTATAAAGCGGATAAATTCGGGTCCGATGTGGTTGTTGATCAGGCTTTTACAATAGAGGCGCAGTTTGTCTTCATTCTCAAAATTATCCTTCTGGATTCCAAGAATATTGCCGTTATCTTCCACCCCGACAAGTAGGATTCCACCATCGGAATTCATAAAGGCCGTTATGGTTTTGAGCCAGGCAATTTCTATCTCCTTACCCTTTTTTCCTGTCTTAAGGTTCATTCTCAGGGTTGATTTAAATTCAAGGGTAGTGCTTTCTCCGGCATCTATAAGGGTCATTAACTCATTGGTAAAATTATTGCTGCCAATGTGCTGGGTGGGAAGATCCTTAAGCTGATAACTATATTTTTTTACAAGTCGAAAAGCCAGAAAAATTGCAAGAATAAGTACACCAAGGCCAAGCATGCCTGTTTGCCGCCATTTTTGGATAACACTGTCCATGATTTTTGACTGGGGGATGATAATGCCAACCCAGGAACTTGGTTCTTCCTGGACTAATTTGCTAAAGCCTGCCCACCAGACTTGATGGCTGCTGGTGAATTCAAATGCTGAAACTTCTTCTCCCTTATGGGATTGCCAGATTTCCAGTGCAGCCTGCAAAGGGGCAGGCCGCTGGTCAACCTTGCCTGGTTCAACCTGGTTGTAAGTAATAATTGAACCATCTTTTTCTATTACAATAATATGACCATCTTTACCTGCCAGGAGATTATTTAAAAATTCAAGAAGATCATTTTCCAAAAGATCAATGGCAATAATATGCCTGGAATCGAGGTCCTTTTCTTCTTGCCAATGGGTGGAAGCGGTAACTCCAATCTCCTGAGTAGTAAAAAAAGTGTAGGGTTCAGTCCAGCTGATTGTACCAGGTTTGTTGTTTAAGGCCTCTTTATACCATGGCCTGTTTGCAGATTGATAATCAGTTTTTTCCTGCCAGGTATTAAATGGTTGACCGTTACGGTGCCAGGAGCGCCAGGTTGCAACTCTTTTGCCATCTCCAGGATAAAGCCGTCTGGAACGCCAGCCACCGTCATATTGCTGCAGAAAAAATTCACCACCATTATTTTGTGCAATTAACAAACCTGCAATGTGGGTATGGGGTCTTAATAAAGGAATAAGAAGCTTAGTTAATTCCTGGTCATTGCGTTGGATAATGGTACCATTTTTCCCCCACTCGCTGATAACCGCAAGATAGTTTTCAATGGGATCTACAAAACGGATAAACCTCTTTTTAACAAGTGTGGCAGCATCACTTATAATAGTTTTAGAGACTTTTTCACGTACAGTTCGAGCCTGGTAAATACTGAGTGCCAAAAGGCAGCTAAAGGTGATTACCACCACAATAATAATATCCCGGAGTAATCTTTTGCGTATATTTTGGGGATGTCCCTTAAAAAATAGGAATTGCAGTTGTTTTAATTTTGTCATATTAATTTTAGTTTAAAAAAAGTATTTCAGCTTTTATAGTTTTTTATCTGCTTTGCAGAATCGTATTAACATCCACATGCCTTCCAAATGCCATGGTAGCTGCATGAACCGTGATTGCAACGACAATGCCAGTTAACATGATTCCTGTTAATCCAACTATTACTGATATTGCCTTTGACCTTTTTTTTAGAGGTCGAATATCTCCATAACCTACAGTCAGAGCTGTAATAAATGCCCAATACAATGAATCAAATTTATTCCAGCCTTCAATATAACCTACCACCTGGCCTAAAATAATAACCCAAAGAGATAAAAACAGCAGCAACGGCATAACCAAAAAAATAGCGGTTAAGAATAGTTGAACAAATTCAAAAGTAAAATCCATAAACAGTTCCCATCTGATTTGTATATTAATAAAACTATACTTTATTTAACCTCTAATGTTTTGAGTAAAAGATGTCAATAGTGAAATCAGTAATTTGAGATATCATGCATTGTTATGCAAAATTTTGCTTTTTTCATAAAAAAATAGTCTTGGATCAAGTTCTTTTGGCTGTGAAGCTTGACATGATTCCTTCCTATTTGTTATTAAAGCGTAAAACTTTATCTTCAAGATTACAAATCAGTAACATTAAAAATGGGATTTAAGAATGACAGGCAAATATTGGTTTTCCATGGATAAATATAAAACCATTATGGTTTTGACGACGATAATATGTTTTTTATTATTATCTGCTGGATTTGTTCACTCAAGTGAAAGTGGAAAAAAAAAGACAATTAATGTGGGTCTCCTTTTTGATGGCAAAGAGAGCCGAACTGTTTTTTTTATATCCTCTTTTCGATCTGAATTAAATGCACTTCTTGGTTCAAAATATGATATCCGGATCCATGATGCCCACGTGCTGTATGGGCAATGGTCCTTTTCAGCAATTGAAAACAATTATTATAAACTTGTCTCTGATAAAAAAATTCATATCATAGTAGGTGCAGGGGCCATCACAGGTTCTATTATTTCAAGTAAAAAAGAGTATACAAAACCGGTGATTGCCATAGGTATTGTTGATCCAATAGTTCAAGGATTTTCCCAGGTAACCGGCAATAAATCCGGCATTCACAACCTTACGTATATTATTGGTAACAGATCTATTATCAAAGACCTTGACACATTTCATAAAGTACATCCCTATAAAAAACTTGGATTTGTCTACTATGATGAATTAAACAAAACAATAACCCGGAAAGGCCGGGCAAAAATCAACCATCTCATGGCTAAAAAAAAATCACGCTTTATTGGAATTCCTGTTAAAAAAAGTGTTAACGAAATCTTTGAATCTCTTAATAAAGTAGATGCCGTATATATCAGTTATCTGGGGAAATTTGAGGGGGAAGACAAACAATATCTGATTGATCAATTGAATAAAAAAAAAATACCTTCCTTTGGTTCAAGCATAGCAGATACCCGATCCGGAATGCTGGCAGCAATGGCACCTGATGATGTTGTAACAAAAAATATCCGGCGAATCAGCCTTAATATTGAAGCCATACTGGGAGGCCAGGATCCTGCTGAACTTAAAGTATTTGCCGATTTTGAAAAAAACTTGACCATTAATATGAAAACAGCTGCACAGATAGGATTTTCACCAAAATTTACTATTCTTTCCCAGGCAGAGTTAATCAATGAATATTATTATGATGCGAAAAGATCTGTGAATCTGGTTGATGTGATGAAAGAAGCAGCCCAAAAAAGCCTGGACATTGAGGTATCACAAACCTATGTGGAAAATGCACAATATGATATTTCAAAGGCAAAAACCGATTACTATCCTGATCTGTCAGCAGGGCTTAATAGTGTAATGATTGATAAAAAACGAGCTGAAGTGTCCAGTGGTACCCAGGCTGAACGAACATCCACGGGTAATCTTACAGCCAGACAACTGATTTATTCGGATCAGGTTCTGGGAAATATTACATCTCAAAAACATCTTTACCAGGTATCTCTGCTTGATCATAAAAACATAGAACTGGATGTCATTTTTAAGGCAGTTCAAGCCTATTTCAAAATTTTAAAGGCCAAAACATCAAGAAAAATAATCAAGGATAATATCAACCTGATTAAAAGGAATCTGAAAACTGCTGAACAAAGAGAGATTATAGGGTATTCCGGCCGGTCAGATGTCTTACGGTGGAAAAGCCAGCTTGCAACAACAACATCTGATTTCCTGGCTGCCCAGCAGGAGGTTATTCTTGCAAAAAATGATTTAAACCGTGTTTTGAACCGCAGCCAGGATGAACCTTTTTATATTGAAGATACATCTATGGATGACACTATTTTTTCAATATACTCTGCCAATTCCATTGAGAAATATATTGATAATCAAAAATCCCTTGATATCTTTACCCGGTTTTTTATTGGACAGTGTATTAATAATTCATATGAAATAAAGGGCTTAAATGAAAAAAAACTCTCCTATGAACGTTCTGTCATCTCTTTAAAAAGAAAATACTACCTACCCACTGTCAGTTTCTTGGCAACTCAAGATCATGTCTTTACCCGCAATGGGTCAGGTGCTGATGTTGCAGGATCTAATCCGGTTGACAGCCCATGGAGTGCAGGTGTTTACCTTGATTTTCCTTTTTATGAAGGAGGGTCTAAATTAATTGATATTAAAAAAACTAATGTTGAGATATCAAGAATTCAAAAACAGAAATTAATCCTTGCCCAGGATATTGAAAAGAGTGCAAGGATTGCGCTTTCCGATGCCATGGTAAAAATGATTAATCTTGAATTATCAAAGCAGGCATCAGCTTATGCAAAACAAAACCTTGAACTGGTACACGATTCCTATGCTAAAGGAACAGTATCTGTTGTTGAGCTTGCCGATGCGCAGAATAATGCCTTAACCGGAGAACTCAGTGCCATAAGTTCTATTTATGACTATCTTATCAGCCTTTTTACAATGGAAAAAGTGTATGGAAAATTCAGCCTTTTAATGCCGGCTGACAGCAAAAAGAGGATTACAAACAAGTTTGAGGAATATTATGACAAGTCAATTAATTAACATGATCCAGAGTCATTTTTTTATGAAAATCAGAATATATATGGTGCTTTCTATCTGTCCAGTTTTGTTTTTCTTTTCCTGCAGCGAACCGGTTGAGCAAAAAGAGACCGTAAGGCCGGTGCGATACCAGGAAGTGATCCGTTTTAACAATGAAAAGCAGAGAACATTTTCCGGAGTCTCTGAATCTGGTACAGAAGCTCAATTAAGCTTCCGGGTTTCAGGCGTTCTTAAAAGTATCAAGGTGACTTTGGGGCAGAAAATAAATAAAAATCAGCATATTGCCTCCATTGATGATTCCGATGCAATTCTTGATTATGAAAAGGCAGTGGCAGCTCAAAAAAATACCCAGGTACAGGTTGAAACCGCCAAATCAAACCTTGAAAGGGTTAAAGACCTTTATGAAAACAACAATGTCTCCTTAAGTGAATATGAAGCTGCAAAAAATAAATTTGCAGCAGCAAAATCTGATTATTCAGCAAGTCAGAAAAATACAGCCCTTAAAAAAAGAGAGATTGGATATTATAAACTTTATTCACCCATGGATGGAATCGTTGTATCCAAAGACGTCAATGAAAATGAAAATGTTTCTACCGGTCAAGCCATTGTTAAAATAAGTTCTGAAAATGATATTCAGATTGTTGTGGGAATACCGGAAAAATATATTTCTAAAATCAAAAAGGATGCTACAGCCATTGTCACATTTTCAACATTGGCTGAAAAGTTTTTCAAAGGCATGGTTACTGAAATATCCTACTCCATAAGTTCTTCATCAACATACCCCGTTACGATCAACCTTTTGGAAATAGACAAGGACATCCGACCAGGTATGCCGGCCAATGTTTCATTTACAATGGGCAGCAATGATAAAAACAGTTTTTTTCTTGTGCCATCAAACTGTGTAGGTGAAGACAACAACGGGAATTTTGTGTTTACTGTGGAGCCTGGGCAAAAGGGTTTTGGTGTTGTACATAAAAAAATTGTACAGGTTGAAAATCTTACTGACAAGGGGTTTCAAATTCTATCAGGCCTCAATGAGGGTGATTTTGTTGTTACTTCTGGCATTGATAAAATGACAGACAATAAAAAAGTTAAATTTTTAAAATAATGTCTAATATATCATGACTTCATTTTCCATAAAAAACAGTGTGTTGACACTTTCCATAGTTTTTGTACTTGCCTTCATGGGTCTAAACGGATTTATAAATATGCCCCAGGACAGCATGCCTCCTTATACTGTTCGATTTTCCAATGTGGTGACAACCTTTCCAGGAGCAAGTCCGGAAAGGGTGGAGATGCTGGTTACTGATAAAATAGAAAAGCAGCTCCAACAGATTGCAGAGCTTGATCATGTGGAGAGCGAATCAAGAACAGGGGTATCGGTTGTCAGTATAAAAATTAAAGATGAATACACACAGATGCAGCCGATTTATGATAAAATCAGAAGAAAGATCGAAGATATACAGAATGAGCTGCCCGCAGGCTCCAATGTAACAATCCAGGATGAAGATCTGGCAGATATTTATGGTATTATCTACAGCATTACTGGTGATGGTTACACTCCAGCAGAACTTTTAGATATTGCAGAAGATGTCAGAGACGGCCTTATAAAACTTCCCAATGCAGCCAAAGTTAAGATTGTCGGAAGCCAGACAGAACAGATTTTTATCAAGTATGACAATGCAAAATTCAGTGAGCTCGGGCTTACCCAGGAGATGATTCAATCAATCCTTTCAAAAACAAATATTATTTTCCCGGGCGGTGATCTGAAAATTGGCAATGAGAGAATCATACTGGAGCCCACAGGCAATTACGAAACCATTGAGGATTTGAAAAAAACTATTGTATCAGATGCTGACAGCTCTGAAATCATTTATCTTGGTGATGTGACAGATATTTACCGTGGATATAAGCAGCCCGAAGAGAGTATAGTTAAAATTAATGGGGAAAAAGGCATATCTTTAGGGATAGCTTTAAAAGAAGGCGGCAACGTCGTTAATCTTGGAAAAGAAGTGGATGAACTCATTGAGTATTATAAAGGTATCTACCCCTATGGGATTGACTTTACAAGATCTGCTTCCCAGGATTTTTTTGTTGAACAATCAGTAAAAGGTTTTGTCAGCAACCTTATACAGAGTGTTGTTGTGGTTCTTATTGTCATGCTCCTGTTTCTCGGTGTCAGAACAGGTGTTGTTGTGGCAAGCCTGATCCCGGCAGTTATTGTAACCACCCTGCTTTTAATGTCCATTGCTGATGTGGGTTTAAACCAGGTTTCTCTGGCTGCACTTATCATGGCACTTGGGATGCTTGTGGACAATGCTATTGTCATGGCTGAATCTATTATGGTAAGAATGGAAAAAAATGAAAAAGCTTTTGATGCTGCCATCTCATCTGCCAATGAACTCAAAGTTCCGCTTCTTATATCATCTTTAACTACATCGGCAGCCTTTCTCCCCTTTTATCTTGCCCAGTCCACCATGGGGGAAATTGTAGGAGAAATTTTTATTGTTATTACATTTGCTTTATTGTCTTCATGGGTGTTTGCTCTGACACTGATTCCTCTTTTAAGCATCTATTTTATAAAAATCAAAAAGACTAAAAAAGAGAAGACCTCGATCTTTGACCGATTGAATAAGATCTATCAAGGCATCCTTCTTTTTAATCTGAAAAGGCCTTTATTGATAATTATTTTGGTCATTGTTCTGTTTTCAGCATCAGTGTATGCCCTGCGCTTTATTCCATCTGTTTTCATGCCGGATTCTGAACGGTTTCTCGTAACAGCCAATTTTGAACTGCCCATTGGTACAGACATCAAAAGGACTGAAAGTGTTATCAAAGAAGTAGAAAAATATATTACAGATCATTTTTTAATCAATGATGAAAGAGTTGAGGGGGTTGTTGATTTAACGTCCTATATCGGAGAAGGCGCTCCAAAATATGATCTTGGATATACAGCACCTGAAAAAACAACTTATACAGCCCATATCCTGATCAACACCACATCCAATGAAGCCAACCAGGTTGTGATTGATCAATTGGACACATTTTGTTTTGATAATTTCCCTGATCTTTCTCCCACCATTACGCGTCTTGGTACAGGTGGCGGCAGCTCTGATCCGGTGGCAGTCAGGATTTCAGGTAGAGATCCTGATAAACTTTTTGAAATTGTTGAAAAAGTAAAAACTAAATTGCGCGAAATCCCAGGTTCAAAAAATGTTCATGATGACTGGGGAGCTAAAACTAAAAAAATTATTGTGGATGTAAACCAGGCGAGGACACAGTTTGCCGGAATTTCAAACCAGGATATTGCTGTTTCCCTTGAAACGGTTTTAACGGGCAGAACAACCGGGACATTCAGGGAAGGCGACAAATCTATTCCCATTATCATGACAGATAAAAGTTCTCAGGATTTAAGCTTTGAGCGCCTTGAAGGAATGAATGTCTACTCCCAGAAGAGTGGGACAAATGTGCCTTTGTCACAGATTGCAGATCTTGATATTCAATGGCAGTCAACAAAAATAATGAGACGGCAGCAGGTAAAAACAATTGCTGCCATTTCAGGTCTTGAAACCGGTTTTACAGCTTCATCCATTGTTAAGCCGCTTCGCCCCTGGCTTATAGAGGCAAAAAAAGAGTGGGGTCCTGGTTATGATTATGAACTTGGCGGAGAGGCTGAAAGTTCTGAAGAGGGCATGGGATCAGTAATTGAAAACCTTCCCCTGGCATTCTTTATTATTACCCTTCTTCTTATTGGGCAATTTAATTCTCTTAAAAAACCCATCATTGTTCTTTTAACAATCCCTTTAGGGCTGATTGGAGTTGTGTTCGGCCTTCTGGTAACAAAATCCTATTTTGGTTTTTTTGCTTTTTTAGGATTAATTTCCCTTGCCGGAATTATTATCAATAATGCCATTGTTCTTCTGGACAGGATCCAGATTGAGCAGGATGAAATGAACCGTTCAAAACAAGATGCTATTCTTTTTGCAACAAAAGAGCGTTTCAGGCCCATTATTCTGACCACCGCCACCACCATGTGTGGTCTTGTCCCCCTATGGCTTGGAGGGGGGATAATGTTTGAACCTCTTGCCGTGGGGATACTATTTGGTCTGCTGTTTGCTACTGTAATCACCCTTTTATTTGTACCAGTAATGTATGGACTGCTTTTCCAAGTCTCATACAAAAATATTTAAAAGCAATAACCTTTAAATTTTATATAAACAAAGAGGACAATAAAATGAAAACAATAATTGGAATTTTAGTGATTGTATTTTTAGTTGCCACTGGCAGCGT
>JAOZRI010000334.1 GCA_029940235.1 Desulfobacula sp.
ACCTTTTAATCCCTTAATATCCAATCGATATGCAACATGGTTATCTGGTGGATTTTCATGTTTGCAGGTAAAGCAGGCAAGCGTATTAATACCACCTGCGCATCCTGTAAAAATTTCACCATCATCCTCTGAATCCAGGTTGAGAAGTATCCTGCTTTCAAAGAAATTTGCTTCAAGTTCAAAAGCACCTGTAAGTCCAATTTCTTCATCCACGGTAAAAAGACACTCCAATGGACCGTGTTGTATATCATCAGCCTTTAAAACAGCCATTTGAGCTGCAACACCAATACCATTATCAGCTCCCAATGTCGTGCCTTTAGCTTTAATCCACTCTCCATCTATCCAGGGCTGGATTTGATCCTTTTCAAAATCAAAAAAAATATCATTGTTTTTTTCACAGACCATATCCATATGGGATTGCAATACTATGGATTGCAACTCTTCCATGCCTGCTGTTGCAGCTTTTTTCATCAAAATATTGCCAATATTGTCTTTTTTTGCAGCAATATTATTCTGCCTGGCCCAATTCAAAAGATAGTTTATTATTTTATCTTCCCTTTGTGATACTCTTGGAACCTGGCAGATATCTGTAAAATATCTCCATAGAAGAGCGGGCTTTAATTTGGTTATTGGCTGCATGGTATTTTAAATAGTCTTTATATGTTTAATATATTCTGAATCGACATGCTGTGTTAACTATAATTCATTAATATGCGAGACTATTTTACCGTTAAATGATCCGGTAAGATTCATTTCAATAAGGATTTTAAGCATTTTCAATGATCCCATTATAGGTTCCACAAGCTGCACATGAATATTGTCCTTCCTAAGTCTTCTTTCCAACTCATCTTTCATTCTAAAAAATGTGGAACACCCCAGGATTATTGCATCGCAATTATCTTTTATGGCTGTCTCTTTGCATGCTGCAAATGTCTTTTCCAGCGACCTGTTATAATCCATAAAGTCAAGTATGGTAAGCTCCGGGAATCTAAGATTTGAAACCAGGCCACTCAGCCCGGTACGTTCAATCCAGTATTCTTCACATACCTGGTTGACACTGCTTACACTCATGATCGTTATTTTTTTTCCAATAAGAGCACTCAATAAGATAGAGCATGACAAAGGGCCTACAACAGGGATTTTAACAAGCTCTTTTGCTTGAAAAACCCCTGGGTCTGCCGCACAATTTATATATACGCCATCAAATCCATCTTTTTCAGCTTTTATTGTTTTCCTGATAATATCCTGGACCATGAAACTTTCATCTGTGACAGTTTCAAGTGTTTCATAACCCTCTTCAATGAATTCAACTTCCAGATAATCATCTTTAGACAGACAATTTTTAAAATATGCCAGATCCTCTTCAGAGTTTTTATTATTTTCTGTCTCCAACACCGGTTCAATAAATTTTATTCTCATATGATGAATTTCCTTTTCTTTGCGGGTAATTACACCTTTGGATATTTTATAAGCAAAAGGTGTATAATTTTAATTGGCTTTATTACTCATTAATATGTGAGACAATTTTACCGTTAAATGAACCGGTAAGATTCATTTCAATAAGCATTCTCAACATTTTTAATGATGCCATAACAGGTTCTACTATCTGTACATTAATATTTTCTTGTTGAAGTTTTCTTCGCAGATCATCAACCATATGGAACATACATGTGCATCCTAAAATGATGACATCACAATTGTCTTTTTCAATAGTTTCTTTACATGCTTCAAATGTTTTATCTGACAAGTCGCCATTCTCTAAAAGATCCAGTATTGACAATTCCGAAAATCTAAGCTTTGCAACCAGGTGGCTCAATCCAGTACGCTTGATCCAATATTCTTCACACTCTCTATTTTCGCTGGTGTTACTTAAAATAGTTACTTTTTTCCCCACAAGGGAACCCAATAGAATAGAACTTGACAAAGGGCCTACAACAGGAATGTTAACAAGCTCTTTTGCCTGGAAAAGACCAGGATCAGCAGAGCAATTAACATATACTCCGTCAAACCCCTGCTTTTCTGCCTTGATTATATTTTTAATGATTCCAGGAAGCAAAAAGCTTTCATCTGAGACGGTTTCAAGTGTTTCAAGACCATCATCATCGTTAAATACGATTTCAAAATGATCATCTTGGGATAGACAACTTTTAAAATATTCAATATCTTCTTCACTGTTTTCGTTGTTTGATGTCCATGGTTCAATTATCCTAATTTTCATCTGTCTATTTCTCTTTTAAGTTTTATTTAAAAAAATTCTCAATGGGTTTATATTCAATATCATGGTCAAAGTACCGGGGATTTAATAATTCAAACCCCTTTCCCTTTCGCCAAATATCATTGGCTTTAAAGCCCAAAACTGCTATTTCATCTCCAGGGTTACAATCAGGGTTTGTAATGGGATAGCCTGTTTTGTTATCAACCACGCAAATCAAATCCGGACATGTTACATAAGCTTCTCCGTTTTTCCATGAAATAAGGTGCTCATTTTGATACCATGTCTGAAAAGTTTGTCTGTTAAACTCATCTATACCGTCAATACACACCTTGCCAAAAGTAAACCCGTCTTTGGTTTCCCACAAGGACTCTTTGTTAACGATTCCTTTAAACAGCAGATACCCCTGGCCCTCTTTAATAATACTTTCAACAGGATTATTCCCATTTTCCTTTGCTTCCCTTTGGGCTTTACCTACTTTTCCCGCAGAACTTAATGCTGAAGGTATAACAGCATTTTTTAAATTCTCGCCTTTTATGGGATGATCAGATAAAGCAACGATATTGCCGGAAGCCACAGCTATTGTCCTTGCAATTGCTTCAGCCCTTTCATCATTTAAAGCTTTGGTAACAACAGCAGCATCACCATACTTTGTTGCAACAGAAAAAGGACACATGGGCTGGTTTGTTATATTATAAGTGGATTGCTGCATCATGGGTACAGCGCGCCCGGCTGCATCGCAATCAACAAAATATTTATCCAGCATGGCAGCTACAGCCATACCTTCTCCTACACTGCCACCCCCATATTCAGAAGATAATATACCCTCAAATTCAATTCCCATATACTCTTCCAGCACCTTTACTGAATGCCCCAGCATTTTAAGCTCTTCTTTTGCAGGCAGCACACAATCTTCAGACACAGCACCG
>JAOZRI010000335.1 GCA_029940235.1 Desulfobacula sp.
GGTGCAAAAAAATTGGCAACATGATAACCAAAAGACCCATAATAGGGGTGTTCCTGAATAGCCATAATCTGCATGGCATTGTAGCCTGCATCTATTATCTGGGGCAGAATATGGTGTTCAAATTCAGCATAGGTCCCGACCCTGCCGTCTTCAAGCGCCATGCCCACATGGGTTTCATAGATCAAAAGAGACTCTTTTGTTGGGGAAAATTTTTTGACTTCCCATTTATACTGTTTTTCAGGATGCCAGACCTGGGCATTAAAAATATCACTGCCAGAATCTTGAACAACCCGCGTGGCTGCAGTTGGGATACGATCTCCCTCTCCGCCAGACCAAACTATTTTGAGTCTGAAAAGCTCTTCATGGGAAAATATCTCCCTTGAAAACCGTTTTTCAAAAACATGATTCTCTCTTTTTTCAAGCCTGAAATCATCATTTTTAAGCCATAAAGTTTTATCGCTGACAATAAAAACCTCATCAGCATTGGGAGCCCACTCCCTGAAAATCCATGAACCATTTTCTGCTTCAAAATGAAGTCCAAAAAAATTATGATAGTTTGCAAAGGATGTTAAAGAGCCGCTGTTTATTGTTTTGATTGTCTCCTCAAGGGTAAGAGAGTGAGCTCTTCTTGATGAGATAACGTCAGCAAAGGCAAGAAGTCCAGGATCGTTAAAAATTCCCTCTCCATGTATAAAATCAGGTTTAGATATAGAATCTTTAGATACAAGGTCAGACAAGGAATGGCCTTTTAAGCATTTTTTCATATAAATTTATATAATTCTGGGCACACTGGCTGTGGTTAAACTCAAGTACACTTTCAATCATAATCCTGTTAATTTGAACCTCTTTAATATCAGGGTCAAGAAAATAAAAATCCATTGCGCGTTCAATTGCCCATTTAAATCCAGTTGTATCATGGACATTAAATAAAAATCCATTGCCTGAATTATCTTCATGATTTAACTGATGGATGGTATCATGCAGTCCACCTGTATCGTGGACAATGGGCAGAGTTCCATAAATACCGCCAATCATCTGGGGAAGCCCGCAGGGCTCAAAGGATGACGGCATGAATATAAAATCAGAAGAGGCAAATGCCTGGTGGGACAGCCCTTCATTAAACCCGCACACAGCTACCCTTTTCCTTAATCCATGAAAATTGACAATATCATGGAAATGCTTCTGATACTCGCCGCTTGCAACAAAGACTATCTGCAAATTTATTTTCCAGTATTGAGATATAATATCATACATTATGTCTGCAAGAAGCTGACACCCTTTTTGAACAGGATCAAGCCGCGATGGCCAGAAAAACATGACTGCATTTTCATCCTGATCCAGATCAAGTATTTTCTGCAGAAAGAGTTTATTTCTCTTCTTTTGTTCTTTGTGATTTTTGGGCCCATAATTATATCGCACCATTTCATCAACAGCAGGGTTGAATTCCGGTTCAGGGGCATTTAAAACTCCTGCGGCACACTCTGCATGATATTTATTTTTTAATTCATTTTGCAGGCAGCTTTCAACAAAAGGGTGGCAATTTTCAACAATTTCATTTAAAAAAGTGGGACTTACCGTGTTGACATAGTGTGCTGCAAACACACCTGAAGTTAAAAAATCTACACGGTTCCAGTCACGACTCTCCTCATAATTAAAGGGAGGTTTTTTAAAAAACAGTTGTTTCCAGAAGGATGCTGCATCAATACCTCTATCTTCAATTTCTGCCATGGTTGATGTCATGGTATGAATATTATGAATGGTAAAAAGGCATGGTATTCCAATCTGTCTTGCCATGGCTGGAATCAGCCCTGTCATCCAGTCGTTGCAGTGGATAATATCCGGCTGAACCCTTGGGATAATATTATTGATAACCTCCCTTTGAAATGCCAGGGAAACCTTAAGATCTTTATCAGAATATCCTGAATAAACATTATCAAGATAATAAAAAGCCCGGTCAGCAGCAAGATGAATCCTCTCCTCGTCCAATCGTTTTCTAATTTTTTCAAGTTTTGGATTATGAATTGTTTTTGGATAGACATCAAAAATTGAACGGTAATCCGGTATTGCAACATGGACATCACAGTGAAGATCAAACAGTGCACTGATCAAGGCTGCAGAGACATCGGCAAGACCTCCTGCCTTGGCTGAATAGTGTGATTGATCGCCCATATCTTCAGGAAGATAGGTCACTTCAGGAGTTACAATTAAAATTCTTGGTTTTTGTGACATTTTGTCCCCTATCTCATTTTTATTTACAGAACCCCTATGCTTATTCTCCTTGAGCCCATGTAATAAGACCTGGTGTACTGCGCAGTACCTCATCCCCTTTGGGAATTACCCGTGCAGTATATCCAAATCGTCCTGAATCTGAACAGGTAATAGTACAGGCATAGATATGGGTTCCTTCGGATATTGTCTCCTGGAGCCACATTATTTCTGGTCTGCTTCCTTCTAGAAGGTCTGAAGTCCTTATTTTACCATGATAGATCTGGACTTCAACTTCTTCGGGAGTCAGCTCGCCAAGAAAGGCTTTTAAAGTAATTCTAAAGGTATCCCCCACTATAAAATCAGGTCTGGTTGTAAGCTCAGGCTGTGACAATTTAATAGTGTCCCACAATGCCATAAGTCTTGACTGTGTCAATGCAAGCTCTTTGGCTTTTAAGGCAGAATCAGCTGTTAACTTCTTAAAATTTATTGATGCAGGGATATAAAATCTTTTTGAATACTCCCTGACCATTCTATCACTTGAAAAATCTAGAATAGCCATTTTCATGGATTCTTTCATCATTTTTATCCAGTTAACAGGAGGATTGCCTCTCTGTCTGTCATAGAACTTTGGAATAACATCATTTTCAAGGACATTGAACAGTGCCTGGCTTTCAACTTCATCCTGATACTCATGATCCTCATAATGATCTCCATTACCAATGCTCCATCCCCTCTCTGCCTTATAAGCTTCACACCACCATCCATCAAGTATGGAAAGATTTAATCCACCATTTGCAGCAGCTTTCATACCCGAAGTTCCGCATGCTTCGTTTGGACGTCTTGGAGTATTAAGCCATATATCACACCCCTGGACCATATATCTTGCTATATTAATATCATAATCTTCAAGAAAGACTACACGGTGCC
>JAOZRI010000336.1:0-2124 GCA_029940235.1 Desulfobacula sp.
ATTCAACAGAAAAGTCCGGTGAGGCCAGGTGTGCTCTTTTTATGCTTGCCCTCTTAATAATCTCATACCATGGCAACATATGGGGTGAGTATGCGGAATATTAAGTCACAAAAATTTTGTGGGTATCAAACATATGAATTGTTTATTTCGCCTGCATTTAGAGACCTTAAACCAGCCAGTCGGGAGATCCTGACACTGGCATATTATGAGGTAAAATTAATCTCCCCAAAAAAAGGGGGTAAATACAAGGCTGTTGTCTCTAATCGTTACAATATCAAACTACCTTATATTGAAATTCAAACCCGGCTTGGATATTCCCAAAAAACGGTCTGGACCGCTTTTAAAGAGATTCTTGCCCATGGCTTCCTTGAGGTTGTTAAAAATGGCGGCGGCTGCAAGGGTGATTGTAAAACATACAAAATATCTGAAAAATGGCGGGAGTGGAAACCAGGCCAAATTATTAATGAGATAGGAAAAAATGGGAAGATCGGATGGCAGAAAGAAAAAAAATAAGCAGTAGTACAGGAAACCTACCTCGCTGTACTGTAGTAAACCTATTCGGGCTTAAAAAGTGTAATAGGTTACCTGTAGTAAACCTGCTTGTCCCGAAAAATGGGGCTTTCAGCGTTTTAGGTGGGTTACCTACAGTACAGCGCTATTATATATACCATGTATGTACCGATTTGAAGAACTTTGAAAATCAAAGAAAAAAGAGGTGGAAAGTGCGGCTGGCTGAAAATTGTATGAAAAGAGGGGTCAAAATATGGTGATTCTGCAAGATACCAGGGAGCAACTTCCATACTCCTTTGATAAATGGCCAGTCCAAGTCCAACAAGCGGCATTACAGACAGGTGATTACTCTTTGCCAGGCTTTGAAAATAAGATTGCAATTGAAAGAAAATCAATCAATGACTTGGTAGCCTGTTTAAAAGGGAAAGGCCGGCAACGTTTTGAAAAGGAATTATCCCGAGCAAGGTCTTATGAATTGTTTGTTGTCATCATAGAAGCCAATTTCATTGACTTGGCTGAGGGTAACTATCAGTCCAATATGAAACCACATGCAGCTATGCAGTCAATCACGGCTTTTCAGATCAGATATGGCACCCCTTTCCTATTTTGCGGTAATAGGGCCGGTGCACAGTACATGACATATTCCCTGCTGCAAAAATATCTATATGAGATCGAGAAGAGATACAAACAGTCTCAACAATTTAAATCAAAAATTAAAGCATGAATAAAAACGTAATAAAATTATAAGTGTCATTTTATTTTAAATAAAAAAAGGAGTCTATGTAATGGGAAAATGGCTTAAAGATTGCGAGGTGTGTAATGCAGGGTTGTGTTCTGAGTTTGATTCTTTAATTGCAAATGGCATGAGCCAACGTAAGGCAGCAAAGCACCTTGAAACAGAGCAAATTAGTATTCTTGGTGAGGTAATTCATCGTGCGAGTACATTACGACGGAGGTATTTGAGAAACAAACCTCCCCAAAAAGTGGTGACAAATGTCACCAAAAAACAAAAAACCTACGCTAAGGAAGATATAATTGAACTCATAAATAATGGAAAAAAGTTTTCAACAATATATGCTAATCCTCCATGGCAATCAGCCAAGCAGGCTTCTCTGCCTTCAACTAAAAAAAAATATTCATTGGGGGTGAACGACATTGCAAAATTGCCTATACCAGAGCTAACAACAGAAAATGCACATTTGCACTTGTGGACGTCTGATGCTTTTTGGGATGATGCTATCACAATTATGAAAGCATGGGGATTTGAATATAAATCATATTTTATTTGGGTTAAACCACAAAAAGGAAGGGGTTATTATTGGGGAGAGTCACATGGATTTCTGTTACTTGGTGTTAAAGGGAAACTTGCTTTTTTAGACCGCAAACAAAAAAATTGGGCAGAATATAAAAAACTAAAGAACAATAAAAAACCAGAAGAGATTGTAAAAAATATTGAATTGGTAAGTCCTGCTCCATATTTAGACTTGTTTGGAAATATGATAAGAACAGGATGGACAGTATGTGGTAATAATATTAAAAGAGATATCATGTATTTAGATGCTTTTAAAGACTAAAAAAAATGTGTTCTGCTATGTGAACAATTTTTGGCGACTT
>JAOZRI010000336.1:2134-3131 GCA_029940235.1 Desulfobacula sp.
CGAGAAAAAATTAATATTTTAAATAGCAATAACAGTATTCGTGAGGTGGGGGATGGAGAAACATCCAAAATTTTGAAACGAGCAAATACTTGTTTAATTCAATTTGTGACAATATTTGCATAAAATTTAGAGGTAGATATTATGGCGAAATCTAATAAAACCCCAAAAGCCGGTAAAATAGTCAAAAAAGAGATGACTGAGAAGGAAAAGAGGTTTGTCCAAAACTATGTGATTTCTTGGAACGGTTCTGAGGCTGTCCGGCAAGCTGGATTTAAAGTTTCAGGTGTCAGGCAGTACGCAATGTCGCTCTTGGCAAAACCCTACATAGCAAAAGCTGTCCTGGAGGCAAAAGAGAAGTACACAAAAAAAATGGAGCTTACAGCCGAGCGAATTTATCACGAATACGCCTGTATTGCCTACTTTGATATTGCTAATCTCTATGATGAGAATGGAAATATCAAGCGGATCATTGACATGGACAAGGACACCAGAGCTGCTATTTCTTCCTGTGACGTGATTGACATATCAGAAGAGGGCAGACCCAGCCAGACCATGATTAAGAAGCTTAAAACGATTGATAAGAAGGGTGCACTCGATTCTGCTGCAAAGATTCTTAACCTCTTTGCGGCTGATAACAAAAGAAACATTAATGTCATTTGGGAAGATTTAGTTGATGAAGTCCAGGAAGCGTAAAATCTCACCCCGGGTTATGAAGATTCTTAAGGAATTGCACGTTAATTTCCCACTTTATGCCCGAAAATGCCTGAAGATCAGGGTTTAAAAGGCTGTTTTAAATCCAATGACCGGGATAAAAGAGAAGATAATTCCATTCCGGCTAAACAAATCAACCCCATGCCAGTAACCCCTTTAAAGAGGTTCTAAGATGTGGAGACAGGCAAACCATGCCGTTAACCTGCGATGGCAAATGGAAGATGCGGGATGCATGGAGGCAAATCCACAGAAGTTGATTGATGCACTTAAGGTAAAAATGGTAAGG
>JAOZRI010000337.1 GCA_029940235.1 Desulfobacula sp.
TCTTTGGGCAGAAGATAGTCAACAAGACCGCCGCAGCTTGTATTTACACCATAAATACAGCGCTCTTCATTTGCCCATTTTTCCACAAGTTCTCGACACTCTCGAATCTTAGGCCAGTTTTTATCATCTATCTCAACGTTGATTGATGTATCTTGACCTACTTGTACCAGCTCTTCAATTGTTAATGTATAACCGTCAAGGGTTAAAGTGTTATTTTTGATTGGCATAATTTCTCCTTAGATAGCAGTTTAATATTGATAACCTTTCATCCATTTCTATTTGAAGATAACCAAATACTTAAATCTTTGTCAAGAAAATTTTTAATTTTATAAGGATTGTTTTTAAATTTTAACATAAATAAAAGCCAAATAGCTTAATTTTAGATTGGTTTATAAACTTTTTTACATAATTTGCCTTATTTTTAAATAAAGTGTTTATAGCTGTTTAAAAATAGAAAACTGGCTTTAAGGGGAAACTTTACCATTATTCAAAGATCTCGTTTCAAAAAGGAATTTCAAAAAAAGACTCTTTTAAATATAAGTCAATTATATTTTCTAATTTACCAAGGCTGTTGGAATAAAAATGATCACAGTTTTTTATTGTTTTGTACTGCACTTTTATCCCCCACCTTGCAATGTGCTCCAGGATAAGATTTGATGGAGCAATCTCATCATTATCTCCTGTAACAATAAGACCTGTATGGGGCATTTTTTCAATATCCTCAAAATTCATAAATCCAACGGGCGGGGAGATCATGATATGATCATCAATCTTGCAGCCTTTTGCAACAAGTCTGGCATTGATGCTCGCACCAAAGGAGTATCCTGCAAGCAGGATTCTATCGTAACCTTTTTTCTTCTCTAAAAAAGATAAAGCTGCCAGAATATCATCCTGTTCACCATTCCCGTCATCAAACATACCTGTACTGTTACAGGTTCCCCGGAAATTAAATCTTAAAGTCGTAAACCCTTTTTCAAAAAATGCCTTTTCTATACTCATCACCACAGCATTATCCATATTCCCGCCGTAAAGGGGATGGGGATGAGTTATTACGACAGCTTTTTGTAAAGAGTTTTCATTTAATATAGCTTCTAGTTTAATATTGTTGCATTCAATTGTTATGTGTAAGCCCATTGTACCCATCCTGTTTATAAAAACCTTTTGTAAATTCATTATACCTGCTAACAATATATAAATGGTATTTGATTGAATTTCAATTATATATTTTTCACAAGTTCGATGGAACCAAATGACTCTGCTGTAAATTCAGATCCATTTTTGCCTGAACCTTGGTTTTTAGAGCTATTCAATCTGTAATGATAAACTCTTCTAATTTTTCAAAAAGGGTATCAGGCCACTGTTCAGCATTTAAAAAAAGCTCTTTCTCTTCCGGGGTCAAGCTCTCCTTAATACCGGGAGGCAGGCTGTTATAAGCCATCTGCCGCTCTTTATCTATTTTTTTTTTATTCATGGTATGTCCTTTTTATGTAAAAAGTCTTGCAATCAAATAGGTTACAGCAGTTTCAACCCTTAAAATTCTCTGCCCGATATGAAATGAAGAAAATCCAATATTTTCTAAAGTATCAACTTCTTTATCAATCAAGCCTCCTTCAGGGCCGATGACAAGAGTTGTTTTTGTATTTAAATGTAATGGACATTTTTTCAAAGCTTTTGGATGTGCAGTAATGCACATGCTGTCCTTTGCAATCAAAGGCAGCTCAGCTTTGACAAACCGGGTAAAAAATCTTTTTTGATAAATTTTTGGTAGCATGGTATCACAACTTTGCTCCAATCCAAGAATCATCTGTTTTTCAAGGTTCTCTTTATCAAGCAGTGGGCTTTGCCAATAACTTTTTTCCACTCTCCAGGAGTTTATTAGATAAATTTTTTTAACTCCCAGGCTTGTAATGTTCTCAATGATGCGTTTTAGCATTTTAGGTCTTGGCAGAGATAAAACAAGGGTTAATGGTAAAGGCGTTGGAGGAGTATTCTCCAGACAGACTTCCATCTCAAGAAAATTGTCTGATATTTTTGTGATAACTCCAGTGCCGATTTTGTCATTTAAAAGACCACAGGAAAACTCATGTCCTTTTTTTGCCTTATTAACAGTACACAGATGATTAAAACGTCTGCCGTGAAGCCTTACAATCTTATTGCCAGTAAAATCTGAGGTTTTTAAAATGATAAGATTCATGGTTCAGGGGTGAGGTATGACAGGTGAGGTGTGAGGAAAAAACAAATTTCGTATACCCTCACACCTCATTTTTCAATCTCTATAGCTCAAAAGTTTTCATGCTGATAACAAGGTCAAGGGCTGCAATCTCCTTGACAACTTCAGCAGGAACAGGGCTGTCGGTTTTCAAAAAGATTATATTTCTATCGCCGTCTTCTTCTCTTCCCACGGTCATACGGCCAATATTAATTTTATGTTTCCCAAGGGTTACACCCATGGATCCAATGGATCCAGGTTTATCAACATTATGAATTAACGCAAGATGCCCTTCAGGGATGACTTCAAGACGGAATTTATTAATCCTGACTATTCTGGCATCATCTTTCCCAAAAATAGTACCCTCAAGAATATCGGTCTCCTCCTTGGTCTCCACAATTATTCTGATAAGGTTTAAGAAATTTCCTGCCTCCTGTGAAGTTGATTCTGAAATTTTAATTCCCATATCATTTGCAAGGGAAATTGCATTAACAGAATTTACATCATCTTTAACAAACTGGGCAAGCAACTGCTTTATACCCGCTATGGTAATAGGCTTGAGGTCAAGATCAGGGAATTTGCCAATATATTCAATATCAATGGATTTAACCCCGCCCTTTGCAAGCTGTCCCATCATTTTACCCATTTTTTCAGCAAGGTATATAAAGGGTTTTAGCTGTTTTAAAATTTCACCTGTCACAGAAGGGACATTTACAGCATTTATAACAGTGTCATTGAGGAGATATGCAATAATCTGGTTTGCAGCAGCCACTGCCACATTTGTCTGAGCTTCCTTTGTGGATGCTCCAAGATGGGGCGTTGCAATAACCTGGTCAAGGGTTAGCAGGGGATGATCTGTTGGAGGTTCTGTTACAAAAACATCAATGGCAGCTCCTGCAACTTT
>JAOZRI010000338.1 GCA_029940235.1 Desulfobacula sp.
ATCCAATTATTTCCAAAGGAAAACAAGATATTCTCAAACCCGGTATGGTCTTTGCTGTGGAGCCGAAATTTAACTTTAAAGATGAATTTGCCGCAGGTGTTGAAAGTGTTATTCAAATTACCAAAGAGGGTGCATGTTTTTTAAGCACTACTCCCCACAAAATTTTTATCTGCAAATAAAAATTCTTAACCTGAGATCAGACTCTTTAAAAAATCCTGCAAATTAGTGGCATTCAAAGAATTTTAAAAAAAGCATAAGATGTTAAAAAAAAATTTTAACATCTTCAATCATTATATAAAGCGCAGGTACCAGCACCAGAATTATAAACGTCGAAAAAACAATACCAAATCCAAGTGAAATTGCCATGGGAATTAAAAACCGTGCCTGCCTTGATGTCTCAAGAATCATTGGCATCAAACCGAGAAATGTTGTCAAAGTTGTCAATACAATTGGGCGGAAACGTCCGACTCCAGCATTAATAATGGCGGCATAGGGGGTTGAACCATCACGTACTCTTCTGTTGGCAAAATCAATGAGAATCAGAGAGTCATTTACAACAACCCCGGAAAGGGCAATCATTCCAAACATGCTCATTATACTCAGGCTGAATCCCATTATAAGATGGCCCATAACTGCTCCTACTATACCAAAGGGAATGCTGACCATTATAATGGAAGGCTGAATATAGCTTTTAAAAGGGATGGAGAGCAATACATATATGACCAGAAGCGCCATCATCATTCCTCTGCCGAGAGCTGCCATACTCTCCTGCATATCCTGCTGTTTACCACCCTTGCTGAACTGTAATCCTGGATATTTTTCCATGAGAGCAGGATAGGTCTCCTCCTGGAGCGTCTTTAAGACTGCATTGGCTTTACTTTGGGGGTTGACATCACTGGTAACTCGGATAACACGCCTGCCGTCCACACGTTTAATACTGGTGTAAGCATTTCCCCGTGTAGTATCTGCAACTTCCATAAGGGGGACTTCACCGCCCTGGGGGGTAATTATGATCATATCATCCAAAAACTGCTCACTCTCCCGTTCAACTTCTGGTAATCTGACCATGATTTTTATCTCATTTCTAAGGCGAAGCTGGGTTAAAACTTCTGCTCCATAATAGTTGCTTCGAATCTGGGTTGCAAGCTCCCTTGGGGTCAGTCCAAGCTTGTATCCCTTATCATTTAAAACAAAATCCAGTTGAACCTTGCCCTTGGAAAAACCATTATCAATATCTGAAACTATTGGGAAAAATTGTAAAGCATTGGCAAGTTCAGCACTGGCGCTCTCAAGTTTGTCAAGATCACGGTGTGAAAGTTTGATTGTCAGGGCAGCTCCCGAACCAGGGCCTCCAAAATCAGATTGGAAACTGATATTTTCAAGGCCTGGAATGGTTCCTGTCTGTTCCCGCCAGAGTTGAGCAAATTTTGAAGCCCCAATGGAGCGGGTTTCCGGGTTTGTGAGATAGACCATTATCCATCCTGTATGTCTGTCAATATTAGATAAAACACCTTTTGACAAATCATCTCCACCATGATCTTTAATAATCTTTCGGGATGAATCAAGAAGTCGATCCATGATAATTTTTGTATTCTCCACTGGAGAGCCAAACGGGAGTTCAAAAGAGGCATATACCAGGTCAGATTCAACTTTTGGGAACATGGTAATTCCCATACGCCCGCTTTTAACATATGCAAGGGTAATCAGCAGAATTACAATGCTTAAAGCAAGAGTGACATATCTGAAACGAAGAGAGAGCTTAAGAGAAGGGCCATAGATATTGTGTATGAAATTTGTGATTGCTCTGCTTATTTTCTGCTGCTGGCGATTTAAAAACTGCATAATTCTGCTGCTGGAATGTTCTTTTTGATGGCCAAGGTGAGCAGGGAGTATAAAAAGTGCCTCTATAAGCGAAATTATAAAAACAGAAGCAACCACCACCGGGATAGTCTTAAATATTTTTCCCATCATTCCCGGCACAAAATACATGGGCATAAAAGTTACAATATTTGTAATAATGCTGAATGTTACAGGGACAGCAACCTCTTTTGCCCCTTTTACTGCAGCATCAAAATTGGAAAAGCCAAGCTGCCTGTAGCTATATACATTTTCACCTATGACAATGGTGTCATCCACTACAATGCCCAGAGTAATAATAAATGCAAAAAGAGAAACCATATTGATACTGGTTCCAAAATGAGGAATGATCAGCAAAGATCCCAGAAAAGAGATGGGAATGCCCATTGTAACCCAGAAAGCCAGACGGGCTTCTAAGAAAAATCCCAATAAGGCAAAAACCAATATAAGTCCGAGATATCCATTTTTTAAAAGAAGATCAACCCGCTGTCGGAAAGTTTCAGATCTATCGTTTACATAATCAACCTTAATGCCTGCAGGGAGAGTTTTATTAAGTCTTTGAACATGTTTTTGAACACTGTCTGATACAGAAATTGGTGTCTGTTTGCCCACCCTGAACACTTTGATGCCAATGGCCGGCTGACTGTTATAGAGCATGATCTGATCTGTATCTTGAAATCCGTCACTTACAGTTGCAATATCTCCGAGCCTTATAACAGCGCCATTGGCAGATGTAATAACAGGGATATTTTCAAATTCCTGTTTATAATCTTTTCTCTCTTTGACTCTTACCAGAATTTCACCGCCACTGGTTTTTAAACTGCCGCCAGGCAGATCAAGGGATGCATTTTTAATAATGGCGGCAAGTTTTGCCGTTGTAAGTCCATAGGTTCTTAATATATCCTGTTTAACCTCTATACTCATTTCCAGAGGCTTTTCACCCAGCAGTTCGACTTGGGAAATTCCCTTGTCACTGAGCAGCTGTTCTCTGATATCTTCTGCTGTCTCCCTGAGTATATGATCAGATTGATTGCCATACAGCACAACAGTAACAACTTCATTTTTACGGGTTGGTATAATAACTGTTGGCTCTTCTGCATCTTCGGGAAAAGAGTTTATCCTGTCAATTCCATTTTTTATATCCTGGTAGAGCAGGTTTATGTCTGCATTTATCAGTGCATCAACTTTAACAATACCAATGCCCTCGCTGGCATTTGAATTAACCTCTTCAATTCCATCTATTCCCTGGATAGCT
>JAOZRI010000339.1 GCA_029940235.1 Desulfobacula sp.
CGGGCTGATTGCAATTATCTTTACCCTAAGACAAAGCATATAAAAATAGAATTAGAATTAAAATTAGTTCTTTCAAATAAATTTAAGGACATGACAAGTATGACTAAAGTTGAGCATCTCATTGAAATACATGATATTGGTAAAAACTATCAAAGTGGAGAGGCAACCATAAAGGCCATTAAAAATATGGACTTTTATATTGATGATGGGGAATTTATCACCATAATGGGACAGTCTGGATCTGGTAAAAGCACCCTGCTCTCAGTTCTTGGAGCCCTAAGCCATCCTTCTCGTGGAAAAGTATTAATAGATTCAATGGATCTTTACAGGCTTTCCACAGAGCAAAGAGCTGATTTCAGGAGTGAATACATTGGATTTATTTTTCAATCCTTTCAACTTGTTCCTTATTTGACTGTGATTGAAAATGTTGAAGTTCCCATGGCAGTGACAGGAATTAATAAAAAGAAACAAAAACAGATGGCCATGGATGTTTTACAAAGAGTAAGTTTAGCACAAAAGGCCAGCCGTCTGCCAGACCAGCTTTCTGGTGGAGAGCAGGAAAGAGTTGCCATTGCGCGTGCAATTGTAAACAAACCGCCTCTAATTCTTGCAGACGAACCCACAGGAAATCTTGACAGCAATACTGCCATTGAAATCATGCAGCTTTTAAAATCTCTGAACAATGATGGTCATACCATCATCATGGTTACGCACAATCAAAAAATGAGTACTTATGCATCCCGAACTATCAATATCGTTGATGGTGAGGCCTTTGCATGATCAATAAAGATAAAAAGGCAAGTTAGAGCCCTGCTTTTTTCTTTAAAAGGCGCGCTATTACAGGTGCTGTAAGACTGCCTATATATAAATATTTATCTGTTTCAAGCACACTTGTGTTTTGCGGATAATTTGTTTTGGGATTTTGAAGATTTATCTTTACATCCCCGCTTTGATCAAGGGCAATAATATGGCCACGAAGATCAGGTTTGGGTTTTAAAAATTCAGGCATTCTTAAAATTACTTTTCTCCAAAATGGTTTATCTGAAAGCTTGTCAAGCAGAGCATTACGCGGTGCAAAAAAAGCAAGCCAGAATAATCTGTTTTGTCCAGCAGAGATATTATCAGGAAACCCGGGCAGATTTTCGATAAACGGTTCTGATTTTCCCTTTTTTGGGCCTGCAATCCAATATTTGATTATCCGGTAGGTGCCTGTTTCTGATACAAGGACATACTGCTGGTCATGGCTTACAGCAACTCCATTGGCAAAATTTAATCCGGAAAGTAGAGTCTTTGTTGTCTTTGTAGTTGGATCATAGCAAAGAAGACGACCATGCCCTCCATGCTCTAAAACATCCAGATAGGTCGCATTTTCAATACCTTTAAGGATTGTTCCAAATTTTGTGGAGACATCTGAAAAATATATTTTCCCGTCATCTGCAATATCCAAGTCATCGGCAAAGCCTATTGGGATTCCATCTGCCATCTTTGCAAGGATTGTTATTTTTTTATCTGGTGAGATGGATAAAAGACCTTTAATTCCATCTGCCACAACAAGGTTTCCCTTAAGGTCAAATTCAATGCCAAGGGGTCTTCCGCTGGTCTCAGCCCAGGTTTTAAACCCCTTGTCACCAGTCTTTAGTTTTACAATATTACCTTCATGGGTGGAAGCATAAATATTACCTTTATGATCAACGGCAAGATCTTCTGGTCCATGATTATTTTCCATGGTTAAAAATTCAATATCTTTAAGTTTATTATTGGGTTTGAAGACTCCTGTGTAACCACTATCTTTTGGTGCATTCCATGATATTGGTTCTATGGGGACTGGCCATGCTGCAAAATATAATAAAACAGCACTTAATAACACGATAAGAATAATAAATATTTTTTTCAAAATGCCCTCCAATTCTTGAATTTGGTCAGTTTAATTTTCTTTTTACTTTCTTTTTATTACAATTACAACTTTTTCAAAATTTTTTCATTCTCTTAGATAATCAATCCTTTTTAAATTCCGTTTTACGATTGGACAGGTATATTAATCTGCTAAGCCTTTTACAAAGACAAAGACACGGTACAACACTCCTTTTGAGATTTATTTAGATATTGCAATGATTAGATGAGCAATATATCATTAATTGAATTTTAAAAAAATGTAATAAAATTTATTTGAGTTAAAAAAAATAATTTGCGAGGCAACTGGCCTAAAATTGAAACCATCCATATTCAATCCATCTATATTAAATCAGGGAATTGTACAAATCCACATTGCTGTATTTTTGTTTGGATTTGCAGGCCTTTTTGGAAAATTCCTCTCATGCTCTCCTCTCTATATTGTCTTTGGAAGAACCTTCTTCGCTTTTATTGCACTTTTTTTATATGCAAAGTTTGTTTCAAAAACAGGATTATCAATATCATTTAAAAACAGAGGTCTCTTTTTTGTTATGCAGGGAGTCCTTCTTGCAATACATTGGTGGAGTTTTTTTCTCTCCATTCAGATTTCAAATGTAGCCGTGGGGCTTGTCACCTTTTCCACCTTTCCTCTATTTGTAACTTTTCTGGAACCACTGTTTTTCAAAGAGCCGTTAAAGAGCAAAGATGTTATGCTTGCTGGTGCAATATTTATTGGTATTATCCTTGTTGTTCCCGAATTTAATATTTCCAACAATATCACAAAGGGCGCAATTTATGGAATTATTTCAGGATTCACTTTTGCTCTTCTGGCACTTGTGAACAGGAAAAACGCAAAAATATCAAATTCCATTGCCATTGCATTTTATCAAAATTTATTTGCCTCTCTCTTTCTGGTTTTACCCATTATGACAATCCATACTCCTTTGCCAGGATTGTCTGACCTTCCAAACCTTATTTTTCTTGGAGTTGTCTGTACTGCTCTTGCCCATACCCTGTTTATAAACTCTCTTTCATTTATTAAAGCCCAGACAGCATCCGTTCTTACCGGGCTTGAACCAGTTTATGGAATTATTCTAGCCTTTTTTATACTCCATGAAACACCAGGCATGAGAACCCTTGCAGGAGGATTGATAATTATTGGTGCAAGCATTGCGGCAAGTTTCAAAATGACAAGATAGCAATCTGGATATTTATAAAATAT
>JAOZRI010000001.1:0-12122 GCA_029940235.1 Desulfobacula sp.
CCAGGGGATATAACATGCCGGTCATATCAGCATGGGTGTGAGAATCGATAAATCCCGGGCAGGTGATAAGCCCGGAACCGTCTATGACAACGACGGCATCATTTTCTGTTTCACCCACCGCAATAATTCGTTCGCCCAGAATGGCTACGTTGCCTCTATAAGCAACCTTACCCGTGCCGTCAATAATTTGTGTGTTTTTGATCAAAATATCAGGTTTACTGTATCCAGAATAATTTGGCTTTCCCATCACTAAAACTCCTTATTAAGTTATTGATCAATATTTTGTTCCAAAAGATAGTTTACCGATTTTTTTTTGCATTCTCCTTCATTTGATCTTCTATGTTGATTGATTAATCAATCAATTGGACAGTATACGACAAGAAAAATATTGTCAAGAAAAAAAATGATTGCTTAATCAATTAGATAATTAACATATAAAATTAGATAGTTATGATATGGTTTTAAGCTTTTAAAAATTTTTTATCATTTTTTAGCAAATTGTCCAAATAGTTCAAACGGTTTATCCCGGACAAGAAATTCAGATTGAAATGAAAGTCCTTCAAAATTAGCAACGATAAAATTATTTGACATCTGCTTCAGAAAATAAAATATCGAAAAAAGTATCAAATCGACGTTTCGGGTCTTGCAATGTCTATCCAAGCGACTGCAAGGTGAACGGCCGGTAACGGGTTATGGATTACGAGTTATATTTATAGCAAATATGCACTTGATGATCAGGATATTGATATTTTTACAGCCGTTTATTTGTAAAGGCAAATGTTAAAAATCTGACACTGTTTTTCATGAATCTCTTCCAGCTGTCCGGTGATTTCCATATCATTGAAAAGTATCCAAAAAGGACTTTATGTCTCATAAAATGGGATCTGTAAAAATCTATGAACAGTTTATCCATTGTCTCTTTTTCCATGCCATTGGGAATAAAAACAAAGTCCATGCAATCCATTTTCTTCCAGTTTTCCTGGAAAGTTCCTAAAACAGCACCATCTTTAATCTGCTGGTAAATTGGTGAACCTGGAAAAGGTGTAAATTTAGCAAGATTAAAATCATCAATGGGCAGGGAATAGACATATTTTTTACTTTTTAATATACTCTCTTTTGTTTCACCTGGCAGCCCCATCATCAAAAGGGCTTTTACCCGTATTTTTGCTTTTTTAATTAAGATAATTTTATCTCTAAGCATTTGAAGGTCAGCATTTTGCCGATGCTGCGCAAGCAGATTTTCATCTCCTGTTTCAACACCTAAGCTTATCATCCAGCAGCCGGCAGCTTTCATTGCCAACACCAGTTCAAGGTCAAGATGTTCTGCCCTTGCAGCACAGTTAAAACTCATTTTAAGATTACCTGCAACCATGAGGTCACAAAATTGAATTACCCGCTTTTTATTAAAGGTGAACTGGTCATCATAAAAATTTACATGTTTGATGCCAAAATGTTTATTTAAATACTTAAAATGTTCATAAAGATATTGGGCGCTGTTATACCTGAAACTTCTTTTAAAGACAGATCTATCACAATAACTGCATGAGTATGGGCATCCCCTGCTTGAAATACAGCTGGAATTTGGAGTTTTAGGGTAATTAAAAATCGGGAGTTTATATTTTTCAGGATAACCTTCAAGCTTTTCATAGGCCGGGAATGGCAGAGAGTCCAGGTCAAGCAGTTTTTTTCTGTATCCTGTAAAGAGAGCTTTTCCTGTAATATCTCTAAAGACAATACTCTCTATCTGTAGGATATCATTATGATCAGCTTTGATAAGTTCAGTAAGAGTCTGCTCTCCTTCACCTGCAACCACATAATCAATATGCTCAAATTTTTCAATAATTGACTCTTTTAATGCAGAGACATGTGCACCTCCAAAAACAACTTTAATATCAGGAAGTATTGACTTTGCCATCTGTGCAAGGCGAACTCCATCATGAAAAGTAGAAGTTGAGCAGGAAAAACCTATGAAATCGGGTTTATCTGTTTCAAGGTATTTTACTATCTTTGTGTCTGCATCGGGGTGGGCATAACAATCAATGATATCACAATTGATCTGACGTTGAAGAAGGTACGCACAAATGCTGGCAATACCAAGGGGAGGAGTAATATTTGCAATCCTTGAAATATCTTTGGATGCCTTATCAGACTTATATCCAAGAGGATGTACCAGCAGAATTTTTTTTTTAAAATTCTGCTCTTTCATTTTTTAATTCTTCTTTGAAAAGAGCGCTTTGTCTTTGGATTATATCTTCTATATGTACCATCCTTAATCTCTTTTTGTATTACTTTATAAAAGAGTGATCCCATTTTTGTCTGCTGCCCCCCATCGGCATAAAACGTATTCCAGGCAAGGTCATACATTGCTTCAAGTCTTTCAGGAGATATCAGTTTAGGCTGGAATACAACATTGTCACATGAATACTTGCTCCAGTCATTATGCAGGATTCTTCCCTCTTTTTCGAATTTTTTTCTAATGGGGCTTTCAGGAAAAGGAGTCAGTATTGTAAATTCAGCCATGTCAAGATTTACCTCCATGAGAAAATCAATCAAACGTTTGATATAATCCTCATCTTGTTCATCTGTACCGAGAAGTATTGTCCCCTCCACACCTATTCCATGATCATGGAGACGATTTATTCTATCCTTGATAACATCAGAAGTATCCACAATGGCCTGATAAACATACCAGCAGCCTGCTTGTGCAGCAAGTTCAAGCACATCATCATCATATATTATGGGGTGTGAAACCCACTTCTTTTTTAAAGGTATCATGGCCCTGAAAAGATCCATGACCCACTTCTTATCCTGGGCAAGTGAGTTGTCCACAATGAAAAGGCGGTTATTTTTAATTCCCTCCATCTCTTTAATTACTGTATCAATGGGGCGGGGCCGGAACTGTGCACCTCCAAGGAAATTATTACAGCATGGAAAACAGTTAAATCTGCAGCCCCTTGAGGCATGCACAAGATCAACCATCTGGATGCCCCTGTACGCATAGAGATCCCTGTCAAGGATATCTCTTCTCGCAGAGTGTATTGTGGTAGTGTCGGGATGATTTTTCATATAATCATAAACTTTTTTCAACTCACCTTTTTTAAAATCATCAAGAACTTTTCCAAGTCTCCCATCTTCCACTTCACCGAGGAATACACAATCTGCATGTTTCATTACCTCTTTGGAATGAAGCATCACAGCAATACCACCAAAAATAACTGGAATACCCTCTTTTCTATAAGTATCTGCTATTTCCAGTGCCCTTGGAATCTGACAGGTGAGCAGTACTGAAATAGCGATAATATCGCAGGAAAAATCATATTCAAGCGTCTGTACATTTTCGTCATAAAAATGCAGATCAACATATTCTGGTAAAGCTGCAGAAAAGACAACCGGCGCATGGGGAGGAAGGTGAAATACTGTCTGATGTTTAAGTTTTTTCCATTCAGGAAATATAAGCTGCATTTTCATAAATTTAATTCATCCTTAATTTTTTTGCTTTCCATACACATATGAGCAAGGTCAAGCAGATCTTTTATACTCTTATCATTAAAAAAAATAGTACCGTTTTCATCTTCTTTGATTTTACCATAATTTAATTTCTGTTCTTTTTGGCTGAGCGTAAAAAACAGACTGCCTGCAAAATCATTGTTGCTGTTATTTAATACACTTTGCATAAAACCAGGAACGTTTGTATCACAAATGCCGCATATTACAATTTCAGATTCCTTAGAATTCAATATATCAAAGGCCATTTTAAGTATTGTAATTCCATTTGAGTTATCTTCATTAATGGCAAAACATTGACCAGTCGTTTTCAGATATATTGAAGCTTCACCGAGAAAAGCATTGGGAAGAGCATATGCAAAAAGAGCAGGACTCGCATTTTTTCCATTTTGCAGTTTAACAGTTTCAAAATAGTGATTATCTGTATCAAGACATCTTAAAAAGGTAGATACAATAATAGCTGTATCACAAGTTTCACTATTTTCTATCTGGTCTGCTTTTATTAATCCAGCATCCTTATAAGCAAAACAGGTGCCTGCAAAACCAATTTTTGAAAAAAAATCCATTCTGCCAAAAGGTTTATAGGGCTTATCTAAAACATCTTTCCTTGAGATAAGGGGCAGTTTTCCAGGTTTTGGATTGAATTCTTTAAAATCCCTGCCGCATCCAGAGATTTCTGGAGTTACAAAACCAATGCCGCTGATATAATAACTCATTGGTTTTCCATCCTTTCTAATATTAAGGCAGCATTTGTTCCTGCAAAACCAGAATTTGTACTTAAAAGATATCTCTTAAAAAAAGGAACATTTTCAGGGCTTATCAGATTTTCAGCACCGGGCTCAGGATTTAAAAACCCATGGGTTCCAGGCAGAATACGCTCTTTAAGCATTAATGTTCCAATGGCAGCTTCAATGCCTCCTGCACCACCCAGCGTATGTCCTATTGCACCTTTAAAGGAGTTCCCAGGTACTTTTAGATCTTTAAAAACCTTTTTAAATGCTGCAATCTCCATGGAATCATTATATATAGTTCCTGTACCGTGTGTATTGATCGCACCAATATGTCCAGGAGTTATTCTGGCTGTTTTCAGGGCATTATTGATGGCAATGATTAATCCACGCCCATCCCTTGCCGGAGCAGTAATATGAGTTGCATCACTTGCAATGCCGTATCCTGCAATTAAGGTATTAATGGCAATGCATTGTTTTTTTGCAAGCTTTTCATCCATAAGAAGAATTGCAGCGCCTCCATCACCGAGGCTTAATCCCTGCCTGTCAATATCAAAGGGCCGGGTTGGGCTTGAAGAGAGTGCATTGAGTGCAGAAAAACCTGAAAAAACAAATTCACTTACAATATCAGCACAGAAAATAAGAACACATTCAGCCCTATTGTTTTCAATCATCTGTGTCCCTTTTATAATGGCAATGGTTGGGGAAGCACATGCAGAGTTGATATTGACTCCACTATTTTTAAGATTTAATTTTTTAGCAACATATTTGGGAATGTTAGAAGGTATTAGATATCTGTTTATCAAGCATTGCTTTTTTTGATTTTTTGCAAAAAGGTCAGCACATCCCTGTGTTGTAGCTGTTAACAATACACAATCTTTTGGAATGTTATCTAACTGGTTAATAATCAAGTCAGTAAGGTTTAAAAAACTGCTCCGGCTGTCTGGCATTTCAACCTTTTTGATAAGTGCTGCATAGCTGCTTTTATAATTTTTAGTTTCAAATCGAAAATTTTTTTTTATACCGCATCTATTATTTAAAAAAGATTGAAAAGTAGAAGCCAAATCAGATCCTACAGGTGTTACAACACAAGTTTGAGCAATCACAACCTTTCTCATTTACAGCCCTCTTTTTTCCACGCTTCACAAAAATCTTTATAATAATCCGGCTGGGTTAAAAAGAGTTGATAATCAGGATCAAGCAGCATCTGAATGACATATCCTGTTGCAGCAACAGTATTGTTTTGTTTTTTAATTATATATTCAGTTAAAATTTTTGAGGCCTGTGTATAGTGCAAAATGCATTCGATTGATATCTCTTCTCTAAAAAAAACCGGAGTTTTAAAATCGATATGCATTTTTTTTATTGGGGCTAAAATACCATTATTGAAAAGATCTAAATAACCAAGTTGATATCTTTCGCCCAGAGCAACTCTGGCATCCTCAAAATAGCTGGCAAATCTTCCATGCCATGCAATACCCATGGAATCAATCTCTTCAAACCTTGTAGTGGTTTTTACAACAGCTCTTAAAGGCTTAGGGTCATCTTCCATCTGTTTGAAATATGGCTGCTTAATCATATTCAAACCACTCCGCCATTAACTCCAATTACCTGTCCTGTAATATAAGACGCTTTCTTAGAACAGAGAAATCCTACTAAAGCGCTGACTTCTTCAACCTTCCCAACTCTTCCACACGGTATCATTTTTTTAATCTGATCCATGGGCATGCCTTCAAGTATCTGGGTATCAATAAATCCAGGTGCCACTGCATTAACTGTAATATTTCTTTTGGCAATCTCCTTTGAGAGAGCTTTGGTTGCTCCTATTATTCCAGCCTTTGCCGCAGAGTAGTTGACCTGCCCCGGATTACCCACCTGCCCTGCTGTTGATGAAATATTGACAATCCTTCCAAAACGTTTAGTAATCATGTCTTTAACAATCAGTTTTGATACATTAAAAAAAGATGCAAGGTTGGTGTCTAAAACATTTTTCCAGTCAGGTTCCTGCATCCATGCCATGAGTTTATCATTTCTGATCCCTGCATTATTAACAAGAATATCAACCTTTCCATGGGTATCAAGTATTGCCTGAACAGCCTTTTCACATAAATCGGCATCACTTACATCAAACTGCACGGCTTTAGCTTGTCCACCATTGTTTTCAATCATTGTACAGGTTTCAAGAGCAGCTTTTTCATTGGTATGAAAGTTGACATAAACAAAGCGTCCTTTTTTGCCAAGTTCTACGGCGATTGCTCGTCCAATGCCTCTGCTTGCACCTGTTACTAATACTATCTGTTCACTCTCTTTACTCATTTTTTTTCTCCATGCTGGATCAAACATTCAACTTAAGTCATCTCTTTTAATTGTTCAAAAATTCACATAAGTCAAAATTGTATGTCATACTCTCTTAATTTTCTGGCTGTCTGTTTTTTCTATATATTTAACTTGAATAAATTCCTTTGGAATTTTGTATGAATCAAGTTGTTTTAAACAGTGTTTCTTGAGTTTGAAGATATCAAGGCTGCCACTTTTAGACAAAACA
Source organism: Desulfobacula sp. (assembly GCA_029940235.1). GTDB lineage: Bacteria > Desulfobacterota > Desulfobacteria > Desulfobacterales > Desulfobacteraceae > Desulfobacula. The sequence continues at coordinate 6,778 of JAOZRI010000001.1, forward strand.
ACTTGAGCAATGGGAAGCTGCCCGTAAATATCATGCTGTTCAGCAAAGACCCTGACTTCCTTAATATTATCAAAACTTAAAATAACCTCTTCAACCTCTTCAGGGAAAATTTTCATCCCTGCAAAATTTATAAGATTTTTAGATCTGCCTGAAATAAAGAGGTAGGAATCTTTTAAATAGCCGATATCGCCTGTGTCAAACCATTGATCTCTTTTTTTCCATGGAGAAGTATATGCATAATACATTCCTTTTCCCCTAAGAAGGATTTTTCCCGCTCCTTTATCATCGGGCTCTCTGATTTTCAGATCATAGGATGGCAGAAGCTTTCCCACAGAGCAGATAAATTCTTTATCAAATCTGTCATTAATAAATGGCAGACCAACTTCAATAATACCATAGGCCTGACTTAAGTGAATATTAAATTTATTAAAAAACTGCTGTTCTGTCAGTTTATTGAGAGATACTGCAGTTACCACTGCCATGCGCACATCTGATAACAGATCAGCTGGAATATTATCATGTGAGGCAAGCAGATTATAATGGAATGGTGAAGCATATAAAAATGTTGGTTTTATTGTCTTAAAAGGGTCAATAATACCTGTGGGAAAATTCTCCTGGGCTAATACAATATGGGCACGTCTGCGCAAAAAAAGCAGAATACTGACTACAAAATGAAAACTCATGGATAAAAACCAGCCAATGGTATCATCCGATGAAATATTGAGCATAATATCAGCAGCAGAAGTTCTCTCAATGATGGCTTGATGGGTCAATAAAACCCCTTTACTTTCACCTGTGGTTCCAGATGAAAACCGAATAAATGCAGGGCAACTTACTTTTAGATAAAGGTCTGAATATTTTACATTTTTATCTATTTCATACAGATAGAGTTTATTGATAAACAGCCTTCCGCCATGAAGTTTATTAAAATGCAATGTATCTGTATCTTTTTGAGACAGCAAATATTTAATTTTTATTCTTTGGCATAAAGATTCCAATTCACTGGAAGCCAGAGAAGGAGATAAAGGAACAATTACAGCACCTGTATCCAGAACAGCAAGCGCCATAATAACATATTCAATGGAATCATCACAAAAAAGGGCTATGCGATCATGGCTTTTAAAACCGATTTTGGTTAATACTTGACTCTGTTTATCCACCTCTTTAAGAAGTTGTGCATATGTGATTGAATCTTTTAATTCATCTTTTACATGCCTTGAAACAGCAAGGTTTTCTCTTTTTTCAGGATTCTCCTCTTTAATCAGGTCAACAATATTAACTCTAGATTTTTTATTAACCTCGTTTTTATTAATATGGTTTTTGTCACTCTTCATGGGAAAAGCCCTCTTTTTTTGCTGCAGCAAGGAGTTCATCGTTTTTTAAAGGATGCATTGTTGCAGGGTAGTCTTTATAAATATTATAGAGTGAAAAAACATATCTTGTTCCAAAAATAACAGCCCTGAAAAAATCTTTAAGCTTAACCTTTATTTTATTAACCCGCAATGGATTTGAACGCAGAGCAATTGCATATAAACGACCAAAATGCTTGTAAAATTGTTTAATGGTCATATTCGTCGGAATTACAGTGTGCATACAGTCATAGTATTTAAAGGGGTTGCATATAAATTGATCTTTATATTGTTCAAAAAGCGGTGTCCCAGGCGAAGGTGATAATACAGTAAAAGTAATTTCAGAAGGACAAAGTGCAATAACATCTGCTTCAAGGCGCTTAAAATCATTTTTATCAAAATCAGGATGAACAATAAAAGCTGCGTGGAGCATAATTCCATAATCTTTTAATATTTTTATTGCTTTTAGGTTTGTTTCATAACCTGTTTTTTTATTATAATCTTCAAGCCTTTTCTGATCCATTGATTCAAGACCGACATATACTACATCCAATCCTACTTCTTTCCATAATTTAAATACTTCGGGATGTTTTGCAATTGTATCACTTCTTGCCCAGCTGATATATTTTTTTTGTATGTTCCTCTGTTTTAATAACTGAGCAATTTTCGTTACACGTTTAATATTGATAAACATCTCATCATCGACAAAATATACATAATCCTCTTTTAAATTTTCAATTTCATCAACAACATCCTCGGGAGTCCGCTGCAGATATGCTTTATTCATTACATGATGAATCACACAAAACGAACATGAAAAAGGACATCCCAACGAAGTTCTCAGGCTTGCTACCCTGGGGAATAATTCATCTAATTTCCCTGTATCACTGTGTGTCCAGATACAAAAATATTTTGATCTATCTACTAAATCACGTCTTGGCAGAGGAATTGATTTAACATCAACATATGAAGGAGGGTTTTCTCTGGCATTTTTCTCAAAATCAATATCCTCGGGTGCAAGAATATTTGTATTGTTGCCAATTTTATTGCCAGCTTCAAGGTTTTTAATAATATCTGATATGGCATTGGCTCCCTCACCACGAACCACAGCAGAAATATAACTATAATTAAAATCATATGGGCGCAAAGTTGCATGTATACCACCGATAATAATATTGGATTCAGGCAGTATTGCTTTTGCTTTAACCGCAAGGTCATTAACAATATGCGCTCCTGTACTGTAAGCAGAAAACCCTATTAAATCAGGACAGAATTCTCTGATGGTTTTAAAAAACAGATCCGCAGGTTTTTTTTCAACACTCAAATCAAGGATACGGGTGATATGTTTTTTATCAACTCCTGCCGCAGTTATCTCAAGTTCAAGGGGTTCTAAATGTAAAAAACCCTCTTGAAGCCTTTTAGCAACTTTAAGTTCAGTATATGGTTTAACAAGTAATACTTTCATGGCTTATAATTCTCATGTCTCTTTTTTTAAATAATTTGATGCAGTAATTATTGCCTGCTCCCCTGTTGCAATACATATCCCCATAACTCTGGCAGAGGCATGTATATGTTGTGAGATATTTATATTTTTACCAGCAAGAAAAAGATTGTCAAATCCATCATCTTTTAGTGCAGACACTGGTATACAAAAGGGTTTATCTTTTTTGCAATACTGGTACAGAGTACCTTTTTTTATATCCCATTTTTCCGTTGGCCAGTAACTTTTAACAGCGCAGCCTGTATCATGGACTTGCTCATGGGTTAACGTTTTTTTCTCTATCCTGTTGCAATCTCTTAAATGTATATTTTGAGAAGCTTTAAGAAATTTCAATCCGGATAACTCTTTAATATCTTTGTTCAGTTTTTCATAAATAAAGTGACATTTTGCCATATCATCACTGTTTTTAACAGAAAATTTTAAAATATAATTTTTTGTTAAAAAATTGTAAGTTATTGTTACAAATTTAAGATATTCATTAAGGTTGTACTTTTCTACTATTTTGCGGGCAGTATATGGAATAATCAAGGACAAATCTGTATCTAAACCACCTTGCAAAAGAAAACAATATCCTCCAAGTTGAGAATGGTTTGTCCTGGATTTATCAGATAAAGGTGCACACCCTGTTGCATCAACAAAGACATCAGCAGCAAGGTTGATCTCTTTGTTTTGATTTCCATGCTGTCTGATGATTGTTATTTTTTTAATTTTTCTGTTTTCAGATACGGGTTTTAAACACTTGCTGCTGCCATAAAAAATAAAATTATCTCTATTTAAATTCTTAAAAAAGTATCCCCATAAATCTTTTTGAATAAATGCAAGGGTTTCAACCTTTCCCATCTTTACAAGGGATTTATCACCATAGCATTTATGTAAAAATCTGAAAATATCAGAACATATACCAGGATTAGCTATGTCAAAGGGTCTGGCATTATCGTTTTTAAAAAGACCGCAAATATATGTGTGAAAGCAGTCTTTGGCAATCCCTCCAAAATTACTCTCTTTTTCCACAAGTGCAGTATGCATTCCATTTTTAACTGCTGTTAAAGCAGCAGAAAGGCCTGCTATTCCTGCTCCCATAATTATGACATCAAATTTTTCCATTCACTGGCCCTGGAATCATTTTTGAAATTATATTCTCTTGCAGGCATGCACACTCTTGTTTACTCAAAGTATTATCATAACACGATATGACCATATTCAATTTTTTATTAAACCTTGTAAAAAAAACTCCAATTCCTGGATCCACAGGCACTAAAGGCATATGAAAAAGATTTTTAACCTCAAGGCCTTGCACAGATCTTAAATTAAATGCCTGTTCAGCAATATAGGAAAAAGAGAAAGAGCAGGGATTTTTTTTCATTCTAAGATTCATGAACCAAGAGAGAAGATTAAGTGGCATGATACGCATCAAAAGAGAGGCATTAATAAAGTGATGTGGTATTTTGTTTTTCACCTGATCAATAAACTGGGTTTTTAAATTTTTTATATAATCAGTTATTGATAGACCCTGTTTAACATTAAAAAGCATAAAAGAGACACTGTTAAAAAATATTTTTTCACTGCCAAATTTAGTTTTACGCATATCCACATTAATTGGAATAAGCATGTTGCCAGAACGTTTTTTTTTTTTTAACAGAGAGTCAAAACTTTTTGCAACACAGCTTAAAATAAAGATACCATTCATGAGATAGCCTGCTTTTTTTATGGCGTTGTCATCAATGGCCAAGGTCTGATTATCAGACAATGTATAGTAATGGAAATAGTGATGTTTGTCTGCTTGAAAGCTTGCACTTGATCCCAGTTTATTGGTGATTGGACCGGTTTCATTATTGTTATGAATATTAAAAGTCTGAGCTACATTAATCTTTTTTGAATATATTGATCTTAAAAACCGATTTATACGCTGTCCTGATAAAAATCGACTTTTCCAGGCATTTAGTTGAGCATTTTGTGATGGCAGATCGTACTGTATGTAAGGGCTTTTTTCATCTAAAATATATTCAAGCAGACGTTCAGCTCCTCTTGCATCAAACATTTTATGGGTAAATCTCATAATCAGATAGGAGTGATCATTACAATGGATAAGATCAAAACCAAGCAGTGTTTTATCATCCTGAAAAGGGGTTTTTGCACACTTTTGCAGAACCAGATCAAGGTTTTCTTCCATTGCCCCGGCAATGTTTGTCTTATTATCTGATTCCAGGTTAAAATACCTAATATCTTTGGGATCAAAATTGTGCTGCTCCGGAGCCCAATAGGGTGCAAGATGCCATGCACGTCTTGTGCTTCCTTTAAAAAACAGGTTTTCAGATAAAATTAAGGCAATCCTCTGGGCCAGTTTTGTTTTATCAATATATCCTTTTAATACAAGTACAAGCTGTGAATGGTTGCCAAGCCCTGTCTGTTTTATATTGAGCCTGTCTAAAGCCGCCATGACCCAGTCAATTCCATTAAGGTAGTAACGCTTAGATGTATTGAAAATTACCATTAAT
>JAOZRI010000001.1:12222-34604 GCA_029940235.1 Desulfobacula sp.
CCAGTCAATTCCATTAAGGTAGTAACGCTTAGATGTATTGAAAATTACCATTAATTATTGATAGCATTACTGATACTAACAGCCAGAGAATCAATCTTCTTGATATCTTCCTGTGAAATGCCTGACTCCATAAGTTGGATTTTAAATTCTTTTTCAATAAATACAAACAACTCAACAAGTCCAAGTGAATCAAGACCAAGTTCGTGCATTGGCATATTTGATTTGATATCTGACGGCTCCTCACCCACTGACAAAGCTATCTGCTCTGTAAGTTTTTTTTTAATCTCTTTAATATCAGGTTTTTTCAACTTATTTACAGCTCCTCAATATAAATAAAAGGGTTAAGAATTTTTCCAGGGATTTTTATGGTACTCCCTTTTTCCAATAAGATGGAGGCCGCACCAGTATAAATCTTATTTTTTGCATAGGAGGGGAACGTACAGTGTTCATGGGCAGATACCATTGGGTCTGACTCCTCTTCTACATAACAGACAACAATTTTTTTTGCCTGATCAAATTCAAGCCATGCATCAGCCAGAATCAATGCCTGTTTCAAAGGATCGTTGAAAGAGGTGATTGTAAGTGATTGTCCTCTGATGCCAAGAGAAACTGCTATATACGAGGCAGCAGCATTATGAACTGAATGGGAAAATGTTGTTGGTGACACTCCTGAATCAGAATAATCTAAAAGATTGTCAAGGAATTTAAAGGTTGTAACATGTGGTCCAAACAGTGTGGCAACAATAATTGAAATTTTTGTATCTTCATTGTTAAATTCAAATTCTGAACACGCTTTGTTGGACGCAGACACAGCCATTTTTGTAAAAATATCTGCTCTTCTTATACCTTTTATTTTTGTATTTTTATCTGCAAATCCTTTACCAAGCAAATTCACTCTTACACTCTCCTGAAAATAACAGCTGAATTTTGACCACCAAAGGCAAGGGAAGTTGATAAAGCATATTCAGCTTTAAAACTGGTGTTTTTCGTTACAGGACTAAAAGCAATCTTGGGATCTTCCTGGGAAAACCCGGCATTCATGGGAAGCCACTGTTTTTGAAGTGACAGTATTGTTATTACAGCATCAATTGCTCCTGCAGCACCAAGTGTATGCCCGGTATACCCTTTTATGGAAAAAATTTTTGTTTGTTGTGAAAACATATTTTTAAAAACTAAACCCTCAACATGGTCATTATTTTTAGTTGCAGTTCCATGGGCGTTTATAAAATCAATATCTTTGGCACATAAATCATTATTTAACAAAGCTTTGCTGATTGCAGTTTTTAAACCCTGACCATCGGGTCGAGGCGCTGTTAAATGATAACCATCTACAGCAGTTGCATATGAGCAGCATTCAGATAGTATTGAAGCTTTACGTGCTATTGCAGTGGACTCTTTTTCCAGAACAATAAATGCTGCCCCCTCTCCAAGATTTAATCCGTCTCTGTTTTTATCAAAGGGTTTGCAAACTGAATCACTGAGAATTCCCAAAGAGTTAAATCCTGCAACAGGAACACGATTTAATTCATCTGCACCCCCGGCAATGACAATATCGCAAATCCCTGTTTTAATCCACGACATGGCAACACCAATGGCATCAGTACCAGAGGAACATGCATTTACAACATTTACTCCAGGACCTGAAAAATTGTGTTCCAGAAGAAGTGCCTGGGAAATATCTCCGGAAAGATAGTGTTTTACAGGATCATAGGATTTGACAGCTCCTGCTCGAAATTGTCTGTAGAATTCAATATCATTGAGCTGGCTTGCAACGGTTGTTCCGCAGCAGATTCCAACTCTTAAATTGTTTAAATCAAGCCTGCAGAAACCTGGTTTATCAGAATCAATGATTTGAGCCTGGACCAAAGCTTGCTTAAAGGCAATATCGGCAAGCTCTTTTGTACGCATTGTTAAATTTGATGTTTTGTTTAAAAAATCTGCTTTAAAAACAGGTTTGTCTATATCGCATTCAAATAAATCTATTTTTGAGTCATTAACCTTATTTGCCGTTAATGACTTAAAAGTTTCATCCATGGAGTTACCCAGGGCTGAAATTATACCCATACCAGTTATGAATATTTTTTCATCGTTCATAATATCTGAATACCAATGCTTCAGGCATTAGCATAAATATGATCAGCCATGGTATCTATGGACACAAGGATTTCCCTGCCCTCTTCCATGTTTTGGATTTCTATGCCCCAGATGCGCTGTAAAAATACCACTATTTCAACAGCATCAAGTGAATCAAGACCTATGCTCCCATCACCAAATAATACTTCATCATCTTTAATATCTTCGGGTTCTATATCCTCGAGAGAAAGATTTTCAATTAATTCTTCTTTAAGTTGTGCTTTGATCTGTTCAAGGCTCTGCTTATCGGACATATATTCTCCTTTTAAGTTTTATTTTTTTCCCAGACATCATGAAAAAGAAAACACTGGTATGGATATTCTTCAAAAAAATCATTTAGTATATCAGCATATTCCTGTACCCATTCAGATAGTTGGTTTTTTTTATTTTTACGACTCTTATACTCTGGATTTATGATATTTGTAAAGTCAACTTTATAAGTTTTAAAACCAATTTTAGAAGCTAAGGCGATTACAACAGGCACTTTAGTTGCAGCTGCAATTGCAAAAGCACCATAAGGAAAATTGGCCTTGTCACCCATAAAATTAACATTTAAAGATTCAAACCCATAGGATCTGTCCCCCATATATGAGACAATATTACCATCATTAAGCTCTTTGATCACAGGAACAACTCCGCCTAAATGCTCTTCAGGAGAAATGATGCCAAATTTATCATCAGTTGTATTAATATTAAGTGCTTTTTTAACAGCTTCATTATTTTCCGATCGCATGACAAGTGAAATTTTTTTATCAAATTGCTCAAGCTCAGTCATTGCAAGCTGCCAGTTGCCTGCATGTGCTGTCAAAAGGATATAACCTTTTTTTGATGAGGCAAGCTGATTAAGCATATCCATATCCACAAAATTAAAAACAAAATCAATTGCTCCAGATATTTTTGCAATCCGGTCAATCAATTGTCTGCCCTGGCTGTAAAATAGTTTATATACTTTGAACCGTATTGTAATTTTTGAATCTAAGGGAAAGCGTCTTTTTAAATAAGCAGATGCGGTTTTAACAGCTTTAGTGTCAAAAAGCCAGTAATGCAGGGTAACACCATATAAAAGAAAATATGCAGCATACAATCCGCCAAAACGTAAAAACATCCTGAAAAACCAGAAGCCTATTTTGTTTCCTCTCTGGGGTTGATCTATAGTATCAGGCATATTCTTTCTTTGTTATTTTTTTTTGAATTTTAAGTGCTGTAAAATAGACAATCACAAATGCAATAACAGCATATAAAGGTGCCATCACCAAAGATCCTATAAGCCAGTCAAATAAATATTCTGACCAGTTTGTTTTAAATGAAGAGAGAGTAAAGTCTTTAATCCAGGCGCCATTACGTAAATAGTGTCCTGCTTCAATACATATAAACGGTACAAAAGGTGGTGAATAAAAAACCTGAATACTTAAAGCCATGATTTTATTTAGATGCAGGCGTGCAGTTACATATATTATTGCTATTGAGTGGAAACCAATAATGGGCAGTACTGCCAAAATAGTACCAACCACAGCGGATAAAGCCAATGCCATGGGACTTGCATTCTCTTTTAACAGCATTTTAAAAAAACTGACTGGATTTAAAAAAAGGGAGACTTTGGAATTTGTATTATTTTCAATTAATTTCTTATGGGGCAGCGGTACAAGGCGACGTCCAATGAGCCGTGCATGCATTAAGGAGATCCGCAGATTATCCTTAACTTTATTAAAGTGGGAAATACGAGTTTCAGGAGAATCATAAACAACATTGATCATGATTTCATTTATTGGTATTTGTGCCCATGCTGCCCTTGCTATTACCTCTATTTCAAAATCATAAAATGAACCATAAAGTTTTAATTTTGAAATAAGTTTAACAGGATATGCTCTGAAACCGCTTTGGGTGTCATTACAATCAAGACCTGTTTCTACTTTAAACCACATATTGGAAAATTTACGACCAAAACGACTGGAATCGGGTATAGTTGCCTGGTTAAAATTGCGGACACCTACATATAACGAATCTGGTTTATTCTCAATTGCTTCAAGAAAAGAGGGCAGATCTTCAGGAAGGTGTTGCCCGTCTCCATCAATTGTTATCATAGAAAGAGCACCTTTTGCCTTGACATAGTTCATGGCAGTTAATAAAGCTGCACCCTTACCTGAATTTTTATCATGGCGGATAACTTCTGCTTTTGTATCTTTTAAAAGTTCAATAAGATTGGTATCGGTACTGCCGTCATCTATAACAAGAATATTTTTTATATAATTAAAACTTAGCTCAACTATATTTTTAATGGTAGCTGCATTGTTATATACTGGTATGACGCACCAGACAGAATCACTATTCATTGTCATCTTTTGACTCTTTTTTTGCCCTTCAGCCGATTTTTGTCCGGTATTAAAAGATCCCACATAAGTCCTGTATGGCCCAATTTGTGCAAAAATTTTACACTGTTTTCAAGGGCATCGGGTGGAAAGACACAATGTCTGTAAGGTTTAAATTTTTCATTTAAAGTTGAATACATCCACTTTTTATCAAGACCCGGAGCAATATAATAAACAGGTTCTAATAAATCATCATCTTTTTTAAGAATTCCCTGTTTGATTGCAATGTCATGTAATTTTGTATTGGGAAGGATTCTAATCCCTAAGAATATAAAAGAGACAGTCTTTTTTAAATATATTATATTGTTAATCCCCAGTTCAACACTCTTAACAGTTTCAAGGGGGCATCCAAACATAAAAAAATTGGCAGTTGCAATTTTATTATCTGTAAAGCTTTTATTACATTCAATAACATCTTTGAACCTGAAAGATTTACCCAGACCTGCCAGAGTTTCATCTGACGCACCGTCAGAACCAATTTCCACTCCACGAACCCCGGTTTTAAGCATAAGGTCAATTACAGATTGAGAAATTTTTTCAGGCTTTATATAGGCTGTCCAGGGAATGGAGATGTTTTGTCTTGCCATCTCTTTTAACAACTCAATATAGTTGCCCTGTCTATCATTAAAAACAGAATCTGTGAAAAAAATCATCTTAACCTTACACTCTTTTATGAGAAATTGAATATCATCAATTGTCTCTTGAATATCACGATTGCGGAACACTTTGCCCTCAAGATAAGGATATGAGCAGTAAACACATTTATGTATACATCCACGTTTTGTCTGAACATTGGCAATGGAACCATTATCAAGGTAATAATTTAATATCTGTTTATCATACCAGGCTCTTTGTATCCCTGTACCTTTAAGGTCTGATTTTGCCTTTAAAATTTTATTTACAGGTGTTTTGCCAGCTTCAAGCTGACTTACAAGTTCAACCATTAAATATTCACCTTCACCAACAATACCAAAATCTGCTCCAATTTTTTCAAGGAGTTGCTCCGGCAGAATGGAAAAAGCTGTACCGCCAAGGACAATAGTTGCATTACTGACAGATTTAATTTGACCAGCAATTAATTTTACAACGTCTGTATATTGTTCTTCATTGACAGAATTAACATTATCAATATTCCTCATTGATATTCCAATTATTTCAGGAGACTCTTTTTTTATGGAAGACAATAATTTTTCATAAGAAGAGTTATTCTGCAAAAAATCAAATTGAAAAACTCTGTTTCCGGCTTTTATAAGAGCATTTGCAACCATGCTCATTCCAAGAGGATATACTGGGTATGGGGAGGTGGCTATATTTGCATCAATTAAAAAACATTTCATATTTGTTGTTCCAGGGGTAGTGGATTGGAGTTGATTTGTTTATTGATAATGTTCATCTATTGTTCCTGCACAATCAGAGAGATTTTTGCAATAATTTTTTGTTCTTTAATGACTTTTCCCTGAAGTATAATACTTTTATCATCAATCTTTGATTTAACAAAAAATGAGATAAGAGTGTCATCAAAAACAGGTTCAATAAATTTTGTCTGCTTTATCTGAATTAGTGTTAAACTCTTTTTGTTATATAATTCATACATGGAAATCATGGTTTTTATCATAACAACACCTGGTAGAACAGGATTATCAGGAAAATGTCCCTGAAACCCGATAAAATTTTTATCAAACTTGATTTGTACATTCAAACCATCTTGGAGATATTCAAGTTTGTCTTGAATTAATTTATTGATCTGTCTGTTTATTAAGCTCATTATCTGATTTTTTCAAGTTAGTTTTTTTAATCTCTTTAGCTGCCTTGATTTCTTTGGTGTTAATTTCAAGAACATATCCATATTTATAGTTTTTTAAAAAAATTTTATAGGGTATTTCTCTGCCATCTGTACCTCTGTCAACCATTTTATAATCATAATAATCAACTGACCAGATTTTCTTTTTATGTTCATACATTAATTTGGTAATTAATTTCAGAGGTTTCCCTCCAAAAATATATTTATATTTTTTTTTATCTATTTGTTTGTTTATTGTAATATTATACTCGCTGAATTCAAGTGATTTATTTTGTAAAGCAATTTTTCTGTTAAAATAGATATGCCCTATATCTTTTGTTATCATATCAACTGCCCTGTCAAGATTCTGTGCACCAAATTGAGGAATAACATAACTTGATACCACCCTGTCATTTTCTATTTTCATTTTAAAAAGAGTTATACCCATGGGATTAAATCCTGCAACGGAAAAATTCTTTTTCTTTGTATCAAGTTTTGTAATGCCAAAAGCTGACATGGTTCTGCCTCTGAAAGTAAATATAGTCGAGTTTATAATATTTGCTTTTTGTAAAACCAGATTATTATATTGATTAATCTCTTTATATGCTGTCATTTCATTAATGTTGTTCAATGCAATGAAATTATGTTCAGGTGCATTCATAGTTGCGCAGCCTGCCACAACCAATATGGAGAAAAAAATTAAGAAAAATTTCATTTTAATACCTTTTTAAAAGCAGGAATACAGAAAACAGCACTAAGATAAGCTGCAATTATACCAGTTACCAGGGTTACTCCAATAGAAAACATAACAGGATGTGAAGCAAACAGTAACGCACCCGCCCCCATTAAACTTGTCAGCATTGAAAAAGTTGCAGCAATTATAACAGATTTTCTATTTTTCAAAGAGTCAGCACTTGATATAAAAACTCCATAATCCAGGCTTAACCCTAAAATAATAATTAATGTTATAAGAATAATTGCAGAAACTTCAATTGAAAGAAGATGCAAAGCAAGAAAAACAAATGAAATTGAGGTTACAACAGGAAGCAGTGAAAGAAGTATATCCATGGGTCTTCTTAAAAAAAACATAATCAAAATAAATACCCAGCACAATGCAAACAGAGATATCTTTTTTAGATCAAAAATCAATTGTTTGCCTATGGTAGAAGAGAGCTCTCTTCTTGATACTATATAGGAGTCGGGAAAATCCTTTAGTATTGATTCTATTTTTGTAAGATTTTCTTTGGTGTCATGGAAATAGGAGAGAAGATTGGTTGATTCAATCTCTTTGACAAAATGTTTTTCAAATATTTGTAAGACTTCTGGTATCTGGCTGGTAATAGAAAGATCATTTGATTCAAGCAATCCAAAAAAATTATTAAATGCTTTTTTTTGAAACCCATAGGCCTGTGTAGCATTGATAAATTTTTCTTTAACCATTGATATCTTCTCTTTTGACCAGAACTCTTTAAACCTGTGTAAATTTTCTCTCTGCTGTTTCTTTGAAGGCAAAATAATGGCAAGCGAGTTAAAGCCATCTATATTGTTTTTAAGTTTATCAGCTATTAATTCATAATCCTGCCATACAGTTTCAATATCTTTGCCCTGCGTAACAATAACACCGGGTTTTTCCCGGCCACCCCAAATGCTGTAAAATTCCTCTTCAGCATCAAAGACACTTGGTTCACTTCCATCAAAGGCAGAGATATCAGTGGCTTTTGTAAAATCAGAATTTACCAGGCAGATCATGGAAAAAAAGAAAATAACACCCCATCCAATTAATATCAATCTGCTTTTACCAGTTGATAATTCAGCAGGTATATTTATAACTGGAATTACATTTTTCCTTCCCCAGAAATGAGGAACAAAAAATATTGATAAAAGAACACAAATCACAATGCTGAGAATGGAAAAAACAGCAAGTTCTTTATAACCATGTACAGAGGAGATAAAAAAAGAGACAAACACACCCATGGTGCTTAATGATGCAAGTCCAACTGGTCTGATTGTGTTTTTCAGCCCTTTATAACCTTGAGTTTTCCATGCAACAAACAGATGTATGCCATAGTCAACGGAAATACCTGCAATTACAGCTGCAAACCCAATCATGAAAAAAGAGAGGGAATTCAGTATAAAACTGGATATAAAAACTGAAATTATAATGGCAAAAAATGGTAAAATAAATATTGTAAGAGCATCAAATGTTTTAAACATACAAAGCATTAACACAATAAAACTAAGAGTTATAATAATCGTGGTGATAAAAATATCTTTTTTAACAACTTTCTGATTGCTTAACGTATGTTTATGTCCGCATACAGTGACTATATCAAGGTCAGGAAATGTTTTGATGACATCATTTATTGCCAAAAGAAGGGTTTGCGATTTTTTGGCATCTGTAACAGGAGCAGAAGTTTTAGCTATAACCAGTGAATATTGATGGGTTTTGTCAACAAAATGTCTGTTATCAAGCTCAACATCAAAACCCATTGCTTTGCTCAAAGCCTGAAGATTATTAAGTATCTGGTTAGACCATCCAAAGGGGTCAGTGCCTAAAGATGTCTGCAAAAAAGAGCTGCCCGGTGTTGTCAGCATAATAAACATCTGTCTTGCTTTTTCAATGAGATACTCACTGTTTTCAATATCTTTAAATAATTGATAATCCTCTTTCGAGAGCAGCAGAGGTAAAAGTGTTATAATATCTTTTCTCAATTTGGAAATATCAAAATTTTCAATTCCTGTTACAACTTGAGTAATCAAAGAGATTTTTTTTAATTTTTCTGAGAAAGCATCTGTTTTTGATATTAAATTCTTATTTGAACCGTTTTTGCATGTTATGGAAAAGGCAATAGTATCAGACATATCTGAGTTATTGATAAAATGAAGAGTTCTTTTGAGTTCAGGAGAATCAGGTAACATAACAGAGATATCATTAACAAAATCCACCTTGGCAATTCGAACCAGAGCAATGGTTATTAAAAGAGAAAACAGAAGCAAAAGAACTATTTTATGCTTGCCTGTAAAATTAAAAAATTTATCAAATTTGTCTAAATCATTTGATTTTCCAGGGGGATTGAACTGATCACCTTTGTCAAATTCATTGCCTTGGTCAAATTTTATGCCAGGTTTTATGGACAATTTTTAGTTTATTTCCCAAACAGATCTGTTGATTTTAGAGTTTATAACTACATCATTAAAAATAAGTTCTGTAATATCTAAATTTTTTTCTAAAAGCGTGATCTTTGAAATATATCTTTTATCATTCTGGAAAGTAAGAGTGACTGCAGAAAGTATCTGGGATGCCGGATTATGTTTTTTTGGTGCAAATTCCAGGATACCAGGCTCTTTTTGAATAAGTTTGATATCATAATCTTTTTTGCATGAAGCATAAGCACCTGAGAACCAGAAAGTTATCTGTTCTATCATTGCTTTAAACATGGGATTATCTTTTAATGATAACTCCTGTGTTCCATTGGACTTATCCCATTTTTTAACTTTATCTTTAGTTAAAATCAAAGTGTATTCAATTGGTTCAGCAACAATCCAGGAAAATTTATCAGGATTTTGAATATAAAATTCTCCTTTGATTGTTATAGGAATATCAAACATTGCCATCTCTTTTTTCTGGACAAACATTGCATGTACTGTATTAATACTGCTCATATTTTGTTCTACTTCCAGTAAAAATGCATCAACCATGACATCATCAGAAATATTTTCCACATCTGAACCAAAAGTTTGTGTAACAGGAATTATTATAATTATTAATATAGTTGTTAATAATTTTTCTACTCTCTTTATCTTCTTCATCAGTTTGTCCCGTCTATTTGATAAACTTTTATTTCACCATCTGCAATTAAAACATCTTTACAATGTATTTGTGCTGTCAGTATACCAAAATTTCCAAATTTAGTTGTTTTATAAATATCAATGATAAGCCTGTCACCAGCATAGGTTTTTGCATAAATATTGATTTTCTGGCCACCGATTAAATACCCTTCAGGATCAGCCTGACCAGTATCAAATTTTTCAAAACCATCCATTACACCGGCAGATTGTGCCATTACTTCCATATAAGCAAACTCTTCTAAACTCCTATTCTCTTTAATAAAAGGACTTTTGCCTGAAAAAACAGATTCAACCCTGGCATAGCGTTCTCCAACTTTTAATAATTTTGTAACAACACACATGCCCTGTTTTTGAGGTAGTAATTTTTCAACTGACATGGGAAGATAAGTGATTTGATCAAGTTTATCATGATTTTCAGGACATTGGGGATCAGATGCCAGATAATCACCTGTTAAAGCAAATGCCCTTGCACGACACCCATAGCAGTTAGAAAATTTATCACATTTTTGGCAAGGCCCTTTGATCATGGATTCATGGTTTTTAAGATTTGCAATGATCTCACTGTCCCTGAGAATTTTGTTTAATGAAGTGTTGCGTATATTACCTATTGACAATGGCATCCCGACACATGGAAAAACAGAACCCTCTAAAGTTATAAAGCATGAATCTTTATGCTTCAAGCACTTAATAGCAGCATGATTATCATTAACTAAACCACTATTCATGGACGGATTGCAGCTCAAATCTGATGAAAAGGGTATGACCTGCATTTTTTTTTCAGTAATAAATTTGATAATCTCTTCAGTATCAGGGTGTTGTCTGGATGAGTCATTAAACAAAATTACTCTTTTGGCACCAAGTTCACTGGCCTGGGCTATTAAACCGGTTAGTTCATTCAATGAAAGTCCATTTTTTTTCGACTTATCAGAGGTTTTAACCTTTGTTAAAGAGCAAAAAGAGCAGTTAAACCTGCATTTTCCCTTAAGATCGATTTCTATGCTGTTTAAAATCTCTTTGGCTGTTGCCTCTTTGGCTGCACTGGCCTGGGTCATGCTGCCCCAGTGCGCTGATCAATAAAAATCTGCATTTTTTTACGAATATACTGTTTGAATTTAAAATTACTGAGATCTTTATACTCTTTATAACCTATGGCAGGCAGTTTATGGACTTCAACACTGCCTGGAATAATTTTTAAACTTCCACGTAAAGGCTTATCTTCATTTCCTAAAATACATAGAGGTACGATTTTTAGTTGATTTTCTTTTGCTACTCTAAACAGCGTACCATGGAACTGCCCCATTTGAGAAGAGGAAGATCTCGTGCCTTCAGGGAAACCAACAATTGAAATATTGTTTGAAAATAATTTTTTGCACTCCTTTGAAAAATCATCAAAGGGCATGCTTCGAACACTTAAATATCCTGCAAGGCGGGCGCATAAACCTAATATTGGAAGTTTAAAAGGCCATAAATTAACGATCTGGACAAATTCGCCCGGCAGCACACCCATTAAAAAAGCATCGGAAGCTGATCTGTGATTTGACACATATACACAAGGATCATGGGCATGCCTGCCCTGTGAAGAATCGATGAATTCAACTTTAACAAGTATTCTTGCAAACCCATAGATAATAATTCTTCCATAACAGACAATCAGAAATCTTAATACTTTTTGAGCAACTCTTTGTGAGCTGAAAATCCGAATAAATATTAAAATAATTCCAAAAAAGAAGAAAGCATCTATTGTAAAAGTAATAACAAGAATAAAAAATATCAAATTCTTAATAAAAATCATTAAGTTTAACTCTCGGATTTTAATTCTTTAATAAATTTAGAAAGATCTTCAAGGGTTCTAATATCTTTGATCCTCTCATCAGTTCTTATTTCCACTGAAAATTTTTTTTGTAACGCTACAACCAGATCAACAACATCAAGACTGTCCAATCCTAAATCTTCAAATATGTTAGCCTCTGGTTTAAGATCTTCTTTCTCAATTTCAAAGGATTCTTCAAAAACTTCATTAATCATTGTTTCTATTTGATCACTCATTAATACCTTACTCCTTAGTTTCTATCAAAAAAAACAAGAAAAAGTTATCAGTAGTCAGTTGTCAGTATGCTGAACACTGACAACTGAACACTGATAACTTGCGCGTTTCCCGCTTTAATTTTCTTTATCAATTTTCCAAGTCAGTTATATTCATACGGCTTTACTCATATTTTTTACAGATAATAGAAGCATTTATTCCACCAAATGCAAAGCAGTTTTTCAGTATAAATTTTATATCTTTTTTTAGTTTTGTTTTTACATGATATATCATACTGCACTTATCATCAACATCATCAAGGTTTAAAGTTGGATAAATAGTATTTTTATTCATCATTTCAATTGAAGCTGCAAGTTCAATGGCACCCGATGCTCCAAGGGTATGCCCTATATATCCCTTTAAACTGTTAACAGGTGTTTTAGATCCAAACACTTCAAAAATAGCTGCTGCCTCTTCTGTGTCTCCCTGTAAAGTAGCAGTTGCATGTGCACTTACAAAATCAATCTTTTCAGGTTTAATTGAAGCATCCATCAATGCTGAGTTCATGCATTGAATCATGGCCTCTCTATCGGGCTGGCTTACATGGCTGCCGCTGCCGCAGGTATTATATCCAACGACTTCAGCAAGTATTTTTGCACCTCTTTTTTTTGCATGTTCAAGCTCTTCAAGCACAAGTATGCCTGCACCTTCACCACAAACCAGTCCATCGCGATTTTTATCAAAGGGACGGGGGGTGTTTTCAGGGTTGTCATTAAATTTAGTGGAAGTTGCAAACAGTATATCAAACGAACCTGTTACTGTAGGATGCAACTCCTCTGCACCTCCACAAAGTACAAGATCCTGTTTATTGTATCTTATCAATTCAAAACCTGTGCCCATGGCCTGGAGAGAAGATGCACAGGCAGCTGATGTTGCCATGACACATCCTGTAATCCCAAGATAGTGGGCAAGGTTCATGGAGACTGTATGGGAAATACACTTGAAAAAACTCATTGATGATAATAGACTAAGATCGTGATCAGGAAGCATGGTTTCAAAAGTATCATTTAATGCTTCTGCACTCCCCATTGTAGAACCTGCAACACAACCATATCTCTCATTTGTAATTGCATCATGCTCAATTTTGGCTGATTTTAAAGCCTCATTAGCTGCAAAGACTGTTAAAAGGCTCATTCTTCCCATTGAGCGCCTCATTTTCCGCGGTATTGTTTTTATATCCGGCAGCGTTACTGGTGCTCCGACAAGGCTTTGCAACCCTTTATACTTATCCCATTCTGGCATCTGTTGTGTGCCACAAACTCTGTTCTCAATGGAATTGAGTAATTCATCCATGGAATTTCCAAGGGCAGAAATACTTCCTGTTCCAGTTATAACAACTCTTCTCATTATAATATTTTTAGCCTTAATTTTTCTGCAGCTGATTTTTTATAAAATCTATATAAACATCTTTACTCAACAGGTATCGACAAATAGTAAATCCTGACATCATAGCTCCAACAACTCCTGGCAGGATAGCACTCTGCCCTGCTGCAAATGTATTCTTATACTGAACACGACCAAACAGATTAAATTGTCCTATTTTCTGTTTTATCCCATATGCACTGCCCTGGGGATTATTTAAATAATCACGAAAAGTCAGCATGGATGCTGAATCAATAACTTCAAGATACCCTTTATATTCAGGAAAAGCCTTAATTATGCGCTTACATATCCGGTTTGTTCTTTTCCTTTTATACTCTTTATATTCACGACTTCTTCTACCAGTTGAGGAATCAGCCCACGCTTTTACATGGTTCCAATGTGATAATTCAAATGCATTAATAAGGTTAATATTTCCATTTTTAGTTTTTTCACTATTTCTCACTATAACCAGCGGCAGATCCTCTTTTAATTGCGGGTCAAACATTTTATTCATGTCATTATAAGGATAAAGTGTTGTTATCCCGGGATTAAAAGGCTTTTGATTTTTATCTGTATTCCTTATAAAGGTAAGAAAGAATCCAATGGATTCTTCAAAACCATTAACTCTATCTGAAAAAGCTCTGGAAGTATTCTCTTCCCTAAATGTTTTTAAAATCTCTTTTGGGTGAATTGTAAAAATACAGTTTTCAGCTTTTAATTTAGAACCATTATTTAAAACAAAAGTTCCAACTTTTCGTTTTTCAATATCCTCACATGACGAGATAAAAGTGTTTGTCTTTATATCAATATTATATTTTTTAAATCTGTTTTTAAATGCTTTGATAAAAGCATTGCCACCATTTTTAACCCTGGCAATAGATTCATAAAGACTGTATGTAACTCTTGAGTGGTTTGCAAATGAAATTTTAGAGGGCTCGGTTCCATGACACATTGAAAAAGCACTGAAAAGCGTCTTAAGCGTTTTGTTTTCAGTAAGGGAATCAAGCATCTCTTTTAAACTGATAGAATCTTCATCCATGGGCGGCTGCATTTCAAAATCAGCTCTTATGTTCATGGCTTTAGTATTTTCTCTAATACTTTTCACCTTGGAAAAATAAGTATTAATTGCTTTTTTTTCATGGGGAAAATAGGCAAGCATCTCTTTTTTGTTTTGTTCAAAGCCTTGATGAAATGTAAAAGATCTGTTTTGATCCTCAAAAATAAATTGATTGTCTTCAGGATATTTCACAAATTCAGGCTGGATATCATCTTTGATTGATAAAACTGAAAGCATATCCAAAAGAACAAGATCATTTGCAAAGCCACCGGTAAAATGAAACCCGGTATCAAAGGGTATCCCTTTTTTATAAAACCGAGATAGAGAACCCCCTATTGCAGGAGATTTTTCAATTAAAAGAACTCTTCTTTGATTCATACCTAAAATCAAAGCCGTGGTTAATCCACTTACACCGCTTCCAACTACAATATCATCATATCTGTCCATTTATTAATACCAACGACCTTTTTATTCAGTAATGTGTATATTCAAGCTTGATATAATATTATGGATAACCGGGTTCTCCGGGGTTTCTTTCAATTTCAATTACACGCCAGGCATTGGAATAGCTGTTATTACTGAAAAATATCCTGCCCTGCCCTTTGTATAGATAAATCTGCCTGGCAGTATCTGTCCCATAATAAAACGGGTTAAAAGTTTTCCCGGTTATGTGGCTGGTGGTTGATGTTGGCGGTCCAAGCAGTGAATTGACTTCCTGAATACTCATGCCTTTTCTGATTGATGAAAAAGAATATCTCTTTTCTCCTGATGTCTGTTGGCCCTGCAGATTTGAGGGGGCAGCAGGTGCAGCAGATTGACCTTTATCCAGCTTATCTCGCAGGGCTTTCAGATTCACACTGCCTTTTTTATAGGGTTTGTCTGCTTTGCCTGCAGGCATATTTTTTAAAGACTGGTTTGCATATTTTCGAATCTTGGCATGCTGGGCAGTCTTTGTAACAGTTTGAAGAACACTCTTATAACGAACATCACCAGATTGCCCCAGGGCTTTACACGCCCAGGCTACTGCATCCACTCCTGTCCTGTCAGAGGCATTATAGGTCTGCAGCAATTTTTCAGCCAGAACATCGAGAACCTGCCTATCTCTCATTCCAGTGCGGTAAATACTCTGGGATGCCCTGCGCATCGAAGAAAAACCACCGCCTACAATCTGGTTAATATATTGCTCACCAGCAGGACTGATTGCCATTGCCGGAATAGCAGGCAGCAATAACGCTGTAATTAAAACAAAAAATATTATTTTACGTATCATGATTATTCTCCTGATTTTATCGTTAAAATCATTTTACAAAAACCAAGTTCAAAACAAATCATTTTAAAGCTGGATTATGAAATATATAGAATAGAAAAATGGTTTTTGTCAAGATATTAACCCTAACAAATCTTAACACGGCAGAGTAAGTTTCACGGTGTTTAAGATTAAAAATAAATTGCCCGTTTAATAATTTTAAATCCCATGAAAAATTATTACAGCTGTTTATGATTATATGCTTGTAATAAAAGGAGAGTTTATGTACTACAATGGATAGTTCATTTGCTCCCAATATTCGTGCGTTAAAACTGTACTATTTAAGGTGATTACATATTATGCTGGATACTGCTAAACTCGATAAAATTAAAAATAATTTTTTCCAGGGCTCTTTAGATTACACTAAAAATCAGCCTGATTTTTTTTTACCCCATAAATACAAACCAATTTCTCCATCAATTGTGCATGGTTTTTTAGATGATTTTAAAACAAGTTTGGGCAGTGATAAAAATATTTTAATTTATATTCACCTTCCCTTCTGTTTTTCAGAATGTGTGTTCTGCAATTCATTTCCACACAAAACAGATAAACAGCAGCAGGAGCTGTATTTTAACTGTATTATCAAAGAGATTGAACTTTTTACTCAAGCTGGCCTGTTTGATGGTAAAAATATTAAAAGTATATATTTTGGTGGCGGGACGCCCACATCATTCTCCAATGACAAGCTAAAAGCTATCATAAATAAGATCAAAGAATCCATGGATGTCATCAAAGATGCAAGTATTACAACAGAAGCTCATCCTTTAACATTAAAAAATTCTGACAGGATTAAAGGGCTTTTTGAAATAGGTATTAATCGAGTGAGTATCGGGTGTCAGACATTTGATCCTGAAATTTTAAAAATATGCAGACGTTCACACTCTAAAGAGGGTATTAAAAAAATCATAACAACCCTGAATGATTTGGGAATGCTTAGCAATATCGATATGATGGCTGGCTTACCCGGTCAGACAATAGAAAGCATGAAACTGGATATGGAGATTTTGGAAGAGATCAAGCCAGCTGCTGTGGAATATATTCGCCATGAAATTGTAAATCCCATTGCCATTGAAATATATAAAAAAAACCCAAAGCTTCTTGTAAAGGATGAAGAGCTGTTTGAAATGGTCTACACGATGCAGAACTGGATGCAGGAACAGGGATATGAACAGAATGGATATTTTACAAAGAAAAAATTCTGGGAATACAGATATCACTGGCTTAAAGAGTTACCAATAATTGCATTTGGTTCAAGGGCGAGATCATATTCAAAATCAATGAGTTATGATAAACATGAAGATATTCCAATCTATACAAAACTTATCCAAAAAAATATTCCTCCCATTGGAAGGTACACGGTATTATCAAAGAGTGATCAGATGTATCGCATGCTGTTTTTAAGATTACAGATTAAAAAAGGACTCTCTTTAACTAAATTTAAAGAGCGGTTTAATGAAAAAGGAGAAGATGTCTTCCAGGGTTTGCTTAAAAATTTAGAAGAATTTGAGTGTATCCAGACAGTTGATAATCACATAAGGCTTACAGAATATGGTGCATTTTTTGTTGAAGATGTTTGTGATTTTATTATGGATTATGCTTTGAAACTTGAATCCAAAGAGCTGAAACGCAATCCGCATTCCCTTGGAAGCACATCATCAAGGCTTGATATAAAATAAATGAGAATATAAAATAAAAAACATTAAGGACTGATTTTAAACAATATTTTATGTGACAATTGTCATAACTTTAATAACATTCTTAACTTATGGGAGTTTATTTTATGAAAATAGTAATTGCAGGATCCATTGCGATTGTACTTGGTCTGTTTGGCTTTTCAGTTTTTTTTCCATCTTTTCTAACTTTTCTGGCAGGAACAATCCCTTTACTGCTGATAATTGGCGGCGGCCTGACAATTTATCTAAATTATGATAATTATTCGTCAGATTGCAAAGATTCACAGGATTGCCAGGATAATAGCCATAATAAGAGCAGTGATCATACATGTAACTCAACTGTATCTTTGCCAGTGGTATCACAGGAGAAAAAATCTTTAGATATCAGCCTGGAAAAAACAAATTTGGATGACAGCAAGCCTGAAAAACAAAAACCCACTGAATCCATAGAGACTGATAGTCAATTGATTGGAAACACTGAATCCCATGTTTTTCATAATTTAGATTGTAAATTTTCAAAAAGTAAAAACTGTACAGCTTGTTTCAATTCCAAAGAGAAAGCAATTCAGGAAGGTTATAAACCCTGCGGGATTTGTAAACCTTAATTATTTTTTCAAGATGTATATCTAACCCCACTGCTTTATATAATTTTTGCTGTTCAGACTCAGAAATTGTACTTTGCCTTACATAAAATAATATTTTATAACCGCAAAAAGAGGCATTCTTATATTGGACATGTAAGCCCACTGGATTTTGAGTATAAATATAATCAAACAACATACGAAAATGCAGCATGGCTTTGTGTCTACAAAAAGCAAGAAAGATCAGTTTCTTATTTTATAAGAATTTGGTATTAAGGTCCGATGTTAAATACCACCTCAAATACCTTAATGAAACTAGCAGCACTGGTTTGGTGCACAGGAGTTGTTGTTTTAATCGCAAAAAGCGGCACCTTATTCCTTGAGGCGCTCAAGGGTGGAGCTGATCAACTATTCATCTTGATGGCTATTTTATGTGGAATTGGGATCGGAAAGATTAAGGCAAAATATCTATTTTACAATATAGGTAAAAAGAATAAAAATCGAATCAATTTATTGACAAACCCCAAACTGTGGCAGTTCTACCGGAAACGATTTTTTATCTTTTTATTTTTAATGATTGCATTGGGAAAATATTTATCAGGTGTTGCACATGGAGAGAATATGGCACTCACTGCATTGGCTGTATTAGAACTTTCAATCGCCTTTGCACTAGTTTTCAGCAGTCATTGGTTTTGGGAAAAATAAGCCAGATTAATCGATTATTATCCCCTTAATGAGTTTAGCCTTACCTTTAAATCCAACGGGCAGCTGCAATTATTTTTCATGAAAACCAATTTTATGTAAAACTTTTGTCAAATTCCCAATAATTGTAGTATTCCCCTGCTTTGAAATTGTATATTGCCTACATTATAAACGCTTGAATTGACAATTTTTGATTTATGAATAAAAAACCTAAAGACTATGCAAAATAAAAACGATATCGCCATCGTCGGTATGGGATGTATCTTTCCAAAATCGTGTAATTTAAAAGAGTATTGGCATCTTCTGTTCAATGGTGTTGATGCAATTAAAGATATTCCCCATGATACCCACTGGAACACTAAAGACTATTTTGATAAAGATCCTGCCACTCCTGACCATACCTATTGCACACGAGGTGGTTTTCTTCCCAGAATCAATTTTGATCCTCTGAAATATGGAATCCCTCCCAATAATATTGAAGCCACTGATACTTCCCAGCTTCTCGGCCTTGAGGTTGCAAGAATGGCACTTGAAGATGCCGGATATCCAGCAGACCATCCTGCTCTCCAGGAGAAAAAAGTAAATGTAATCCTTGGAGTTACAGGAACCCAGGAGCTTGTTATTCCTCTTGGTGCAAGGCTTGGGCATCCTATCTGGAAAAAAGCATTGGAAGACTCTGGAATAAGTGATGAAAAAAAAGAAGAGGTTATTGAACGAATTCAGGGGGATTATGTGCAATGGCAGGAAAATTCTTTTCCGGGTCTGCTTGGCAATGTTGTTGCCGGAAGGATTGCCAATCGCCTGAATCTTTCAGGAACCAACACTGTCACTGATGCTGCCTGTGCAAGCTCACTGTCTGCAATTCATACTGCTGTCATGGAACTTGTTTCAGGAAAATGCGATATGTCCATCACCGGTGGTGTGGATGCTTTGAATGATATTTTCATGCACATGTGCTTTTCTAAAACCGGAGTTTTATCCCATACTAGTGATGCAAAACCTTTTTCCAAAGATGCAGATGGTACTGTTCTTGGCGAAGGTATTGGAATGCTTGTTTTAAAACGTCTTGAAGATGCAAAAAAAGAGAATGATAGAATTTATGCTGTTATTAAAGGCATTGGCACTTCCAGCGATGGACGAACTTCTGCCATTTATGCTCCAGAAGCAAAAGGCCAGATTAAAGCTTTAAACGAAGCCTATAGTGAAGCTGGTACCGACCCTTCAACGATTGAACTTATTGAAGCCCATGGAACAGGAACAAGGGTTGGAGATAAAGTAGAGTTTGATGCTCTGAAATCCAGCTTTGGCAACTTTCCCATCACAAAAAATCAAACTGCAATTGGCTCTGTAAAATCCATGATTGGCCACACAAAAGCTGCAGCAGGTGCAGCTGGAATTATCAAGGCAGCTTTATCTCTTCATAACAAGGTGATTCCACCGACACTTAAAGCCCTTGAACCAGATCCTGAGCTGGATATCAACAACACGTCGTTTTATCTGAACTCTGATATTAAACCATGGATGGCAAACCCTTTACATCCCAGAAGATCCGGTGTAAGTGCCTTTGGTTTTGGCGGAAGTAATTTTCATATAGTTCTTGAAGAGTATAACTCTGCAAAAACAGAAGTCTCCTGGGATGGAGGCATACAAATCATTGCTTTTTCATGTGATACAAAAAATGACCTTATGGAGCAAATCAATTTATTTAAAACAGATATTGATACAATTGATGATGCATTAGAATTAAAGCAGACCATTGCATGGAAAGCATATAAAACAAGAGTAGATTTTTCATCTGCTGACAATTTTAGACTGCTGATTACCCAAAAGTTAGATGATGATATTATAATAACCCTGGAAAATGCCATAAAATGCATTGAAGGAAAGAAAACCTTTTCAAATATCTATTTTTCTTCGGGAAAGCAAAAAGGAAAATTAGGATTTCTATTTCCCGGCCAGGGGAGCCAGTACACAGGCATGGGAAAAGAGTTGTTTTCCATATTTCCTGAAGCCTTAAAAGCTTTGGAGCAGGCTCAAAAAAATTTTGATGCAGTCAACCATCAATCAGATTACAAATCAAATCAAAATTTAGATAATAGCCAAAAAAATAAATCAAAAAAGAGTCTGAAAGACAGCTCTGGAAATAACTCAGATGTCAGCCTGAAACGCAATTCATTGAACAACTATATATTTCCTGCTCCTGCCTATATATTATCAAAAAAAGAGTCTGAAGAACTGCTTTGCCAAACTGATATTGCCCAGCCTGCAATTGGTGCTGTGTCACTTGCCATGGTTGATATTTTAAAAAGATTTGGAATCGTTCCCCATATAACATGTGGCCATAGTTTTGGAGAGTTATCTGCTCTCTATGCAGCCGGCTGGATTGATGGAGACTCTTTATGCAGGCTT
Source organism: Desulfobacula sp. (assembly GCA_029940235.1). Taxonomy (GTDB): domain Bacteria; phylum Desulfobacterota; class Desulfobacteria; order Desulfobacterales; family Desulfobacteraceae; genus Desulfobacula. The sequence continues at coordinate 33,524 of JAOZRI010000001.1, forward strand.
TCTGCTGCCCGTGGCAGATACATGGCAGCTGCCAGTGATAAAGAGATGGATTCAGGTTCCATGCTTGCTGTTAAAGCCCCATTAAAAGAGATTGAAAAATTAATCAAACTAGAAAATCTTGATCTTGTTCTTGCCAATAAAAACAGTAAGACTCAAGGAATTTTATCCGGGTTAACCAGTGAAATCCTCCGGGCAAAAAAAATATGCAGACAAAAAAAAATAAGTGCTGTAAAACTCCCTGTTGCTGCAGCTTTTCACACAAGACTTGTTCAAGAAGCAGTAAAACCCTTTAAAAAAGATTTATCTGATAAAGTTTTAACACCAACATCTGTTAAAGTGTTCTCAAATACAACAGGAAAACCTTATCCAAAAAAAGAGTCTGAAATTAAAAAACTTCTTGGCAATCAACTGGTCAATCCTGTAAATTTTATTGATAATATAGAGGGTATGCTTGATCAGAATGTATCCACTTTTATTGAACTTGGCCCAAAATCAGTATTAACGAACCTTACAAAATCCATTTTAAAAGGAAATAATATAACAGCGGTTGCTCTGGACAAATCAGCAGGTAAATCAGGGGTTGAAGACCTTGCCCATGTCTTATGCATGGTTGCTTCGAAAGGTTTTTCAATTGACCTGACTCTTTGGGAAGATGTTGTGGAAAAACCTGAAATAAAAAAGATGAAAATACCAATTTCCGGAGCTAATCTAAAACCCAAAAATCGATGCAGTATTCCCAAATCACTGCAACCGGCACATGAAAATATAGCCCATAAACCTGCTGAACAAGAATTAACTCAATTTGAATCAATGGAACCAGGATCAACTGAATCAAGTTCAATGGGAAATGTTAAAATAACAGATAATCAAAACCAAGAACCACTGCACAAACCAGATAAAAAATTAGATTTTAAAAACAGGTCAACTTTAAAAGGCTCTGATATGACATTGCAAAACACGCAGACAAATGGTGATCACAACATGAATTTACCAGCATATGAATCCATGAAAATGGTTCAACAGGGACTTGAAGCCATGCAGCAGCTTCAGACACAAACTGCCCATGCCCATGAAAAATTCC
>JAOZRI010000340.1:0-1163 GCA_029940235.1 Desulfobacula sp.
CCATCCCCTCCAATGGAAATATCTGTTGTATTTCCTGTGGATTCAAATGACCCCTGGGCAAAATTCTGTGATACATCACCAACAGCCATACCACGACCCATTTGAGATGCCCCTGCCTGGGTTGCCACACTTTCGTACAGGGTATCTGCAAAGGTTGCACGTCCTTTTTTAAATCCAATGGTATTCAAATTGGAAATATTATTACCCACAACCTGTAGGGCATTCCCCATATTTTTAAGACCACTGGTACCTGTAAAAAGTGAACTTGATAATGACATAATCTTTACTCCTGTTTATTAAAACTCAACTTTGTTAATTATTTTAAATATCTTAATTAATCCCTGTAATGGCTGACAATGCGATCAATCTTCCACTATTATCAAGTACAAGATATTGACTGCCATTCATATATTTAATACCCGAAACTTCTTGAGACACTGGTGTCTTAGCATAACCTGACTCTGTATTAATTGTATAATAATAGAGCCCATCTGGAACCTGATATCCAGAATCTGATACTCCATTCCACTGAACACTGTTTTTTCCCCCTGAAGTGTCATCCAGTGTCAAAGCAATACTTTTTACTGCTTCTCCCGAGGCATTATATATTTTTAAAGTTACATTTTGTGCAGATTCCAGGTTAAAGGTTAAATCATCACCAGAAACTGCTCCATTTTCAACCAGTACAAGTGGGGAGTTGGAGCTGATTGTTTTCCCGAGATAATTTAAAGCTGACTGGGAAGAGTCTGATCCATTGTTATTATCAATATCCTGCACTGCTGTCAAAGATTTTGGATCAAGAAGAACACCTTGAACAACAAGATAGGGTTTATCATTATTATATGTAATGCCCTCAACTTTTCCTGTCACTGATGAAGGGATATTGGCATATCCATACCCGGTATTTGCAAGCACTGTATATTTATATGATCCGTCAAGAACAGCTTTACCGCCATTGTCAGTGCCATCCCATGAAATAATATGGGATCCTGAATTCTGCTGCCCCTCGTATAAAGTTTTTATGGTTTTTCCCTGTGTGTCTGTGATTGTTATCATGATTTCAGCAGGCTGCCTAAGGTTATAAAAACCTCCTGACACTGAACCTTCCTCAACATTCATCACATCCACATTACCTGTAACCTGTTTTCCTATATATCCTACAA
>JAOZRI010000340.1:1263-3102 GCA_029940235.1 Desulfobacula sp.
TTTCCATCCAGCAAGGATTCCATCTCTTTAAGCCCATGTTTAATTGCCATATCTAATTTATGTTTGGATGTTTTACTGTTAAGTGAAAACAGACCAGTTTTTTCTGTTTTTTTATCTTCCGGTAGAAATAATTGATTTCTAAACTGATTTTTTATCTCTCCTTCGGAAAATTCAAAAGCCTGAATTTTACTCTCTGAATTTTTAAAGCTTAACCCTTTTAATAAAGCCTCAAGAGTCTCCATGGATTTCTCCTGACCCATGTTTTTCTTATCATCAAGGTTTGCCATGGATGTCATGTCATGCTGCTGTGTCTTTTTTGCTCTCAATCTTTCAAGGGAATCAACCATATCAGTTAGAGTAAAAGAGGAGTCTTTGGAATTTTTATTTCCAATGCCCAGCTGCTTTAAGAACAGGCTAAAATTTTCATCATTTTCCTGATTTTTATATTGACTGCCAGTATAAAATGACTCCTTTTGCAAACCTTGCAATTTGGCAATTATAAAATCAAGATCTAATCCTTTTTCTCCCCTGTCTGCCTGGGTTAATATCTCCTGAATTTTCTGATCGGGAATTTTTAAAGAATTCATTAAAGATTCTAAAAATGGAATTGTTGAGATCTCAAGAAAATTACCTGGATCATCTTCATTAAATAATTTATCTTCCATGGGAAGATCAAAAAGTTTATCAAGAAGATCATTGAGTGCTATACTTTGATTTTCCTGATTTTCCAAAAAATCAGCAATTAAATCATTGATATCACTCTCCTTGAATCCAGCTTGAAGCAGCATTTTTTTTAATGCTGCAAGGCCATCAGTATCTATTAAAGTATTTTTCAAATCTTTATTTGAAAACATTAAAAAAATATTTTGTACTGCAGCAACAAAACCTTGCCCCTTCTCACTATTCAATTTTTCCAACAGAGAATCCATAAATTTTTCACAATGATTGTTTTGAGTATCAGGTTGTGCCATGGGAGAGGAGGAATTTTCATAATTTTCTATCTTTTTAAATATTTGACTTAGCTTTTCTGAAAATTGTGATGTTTGCCCATCACTATTATGTGAATCCGACATAATTTCCCTTGGAATAACTTGTTGAACCATGTTTGCAAAAGAGCTGCTTATGTCTGTAAAAGTTAAATCCATATAAATACCTGTAAAGATTTTCTATTTAAATCTTTTTATACCTTTTTTTAAAGCTGTTTAATAGAACACTTTATTAAAGGATTCTTTATTAAAATCCTTTTATGGAGTGCTTTTATAAAATAAAAAGCAATGACCATGCCATTTATGCATTAAAGGTATATTCACCCTTAAGTTCAATAAGTTACGATTATTTATAGCGAGGATAGCCGTTTACTTCACGATTGGATTTGGAATATATTTCCGGTGTAATTTTAATCTCATGGGAAAATATTACCTTATAAACTGCTTTATTTGGAATTCAAAATATTTCAGAACACAGCATGGGATAATTACTCAACTTTCGGAGGAGTAAAAGAACACCAATCACCCCTCTGTTAATGCCTGTGGAGCTCTTTTAAAGCCAAAATATATAATAGCCTTACCCATTATCAGCTCAAGAATAGATGATATGACTTGCTTTGATAAATCATGTACCGTGTGTAAAGAAGCTATTGCCAGCTGCAATATCCTGTTTAAGGATCCGATAAATGATATATTGCTCATCTCTTCATTGCAATATCTAAATAAATTTCCAAAGGAACGTTGATCAGTACTCTGCCTTTGAAACAGACTCAAAAGGTTATATCTTGCCATGACCAGTGATGTATGGGCAATCAAGCCGTCATAATTTCTTATTTGAATCTCTTTTACTAAT
>JAOZRI010000341.1 GCA_029940235.1 Desulfobacula sp.
CTTTACCTGTTAAAGGATCATAACCACAGATAAAAAAATCCCTTGGATGGGATATGTTCTGATGTTCATAGTCCCATAAAAAAGCATAATTACCAGATCCGGCATCTGAAACTTCAGCAAACCTTTCCCGGGTCGGGATTATGTGATCGGTAAATTCCATTATATGGGTATGATCAAGTGCCATTGTGAGATAACCTTTTTTCATATTGTTCTCAAACACAGGTACAGCCCATCGTATAATGCCTTTAAATCTTTTTCCTTTTGGATTTTCTTTTCCAGCATAGGCACTTTGGGGTTTAACTTTTATTGTTTTATTGTCTTTATAAAGCCAGCCTTGAATATATTCTCCAATCACCTTTGAAACATAAATTTCATTTTTATTAAGTTTTTTAATGTGTTTAAAATAATCCTCTGCCCTGCAATATGTATTTTTCTTTATACTGATATTTTGAAGATCATCTGATATTTTTTGGTTTTTAATTTTTATAAGCTCTTTTCCATTAAGTCCAACAAAGGTAATTTCTCTATATAAAGGAATGGAGGCTTTTTTAAAATTATAGGGAGGATTGTGGTGCCAGTTTGTTTTATTATCAGGGTTTTCACACTCAACTACCGGTATTGTTTTATTAGTAGAGTCCTGTTTTAAAAAAAGAATAACATCCCTATTGTTTGTATTCATGAAATTGAGATAGAGTTTAGAAGAGGGTGTATGAACTGACAGGTTCAAAATATCCTTGTCTCTTTCATATAAAAATTGAGCAATTTGTGATGCCAAAGAAATTGTCTGAACTTCAATGGCTTCAGTGGATTTTTTATCTAACTGTGAAACAGCATCTTTAATAGCAATAGAACCTATATTTTGTGCTGATAAAAGGTTTTTATTTCCCATCTCTTCTGTTTTTTGAATAATTTTTAAAGCTGTATTTTCAAAATTTTTACTTATAAAATATCCAACAACCCCGAGGGGGAGGACAGCAATAATAATAAAGATTATAATAAGTTTATAAAGAATTGAATTTTTTGGCATATCTTATTTTCCTTAGTTTACAAGATATTGAGATATAGGATACAAGCTTGCTTTTTGTCAAGAATAGTATAACTACAAGTTTTGAAAATTAAATTGATGAATAAAACTTAATTAAAATTTTTAATTTAAAAAAATTAGAGCAGCCTCAAAATTAAAAACCGGAAAAATTACCAATTTTACTGACAAATAAATATCAACCACTGAAAAATGCCAAAGAAGTTCTTAGTGAAATTGCTGGTATCAGTTCACTGCTCATATAATTTCAAAAACATTTATACGAACTAAAAGTTGCATAACTGTGCCAAACTATTCATAAAAAACACTTGACATCTTAAAGAATCTTTTTTAATCCTATTTAGTTTAAGTCAAAACATATAACCCTAATGAAAAAAAGGAACGTAAAGTATGGAAATGAGATTTTCAAAAAGTAATGACGTATTAGGAACAATAAATCGTGCCAATCCTGCAGAATCAAGTCTTTGTACGTTATGTCGTGCTGATTGCAAGGGCAAATGTGAAACATGGCTGTCCAGTATGGTGGGAAGAAAGCTTTTATATCCCAGAAGTTTCGGCCTTGTAACAGCGGGCGCCAATAACACCTGTCATGTCGGAGTTTCATACAACTCTTTGAGGATTCAGGGATATGCCTATGGTTCCCATGGTTTGACCGGGAATTTAACCAACAACCCGGATGACTGTATTTTCCCAAATGTAAGCTTGGAAACTGAATTTGGTAATAAAGTAAAGACAAAAGTTAGTATGCCCATGATGACAGGTGCTTTAGGTTCAACATTGATTGCTGAAAAATATTGGGATGGATTTGCCATAGGCGGTGCTTTAATCGGTATTCCTGTAGTCATAGGTGAAAATGTTGTGGGTGTTGATCGTAAATCAGAAATCAGTAGTATGGAAGAAAAAAATGGCAAGATCATAAGTGCTCCTGAGCTTGACAGAAGAATTGGAACCTATCTTCGATATTTTGACGGATATGGTGCCATTATTGTTCAACTCAATGTAGAAGATACCAGAAATGGAGTTGCAGAGTATGTGGTGGATAAATATGGGGATAAATGCATTATCGAACTTAAATGGGGACAGGGTGCTAAAAATATTGGAGGAGAGATCCAGGTACGAAGCCTTGACTATGCCCTTTTCCTGAAGAATCGAGGTTATGTTGTTGATCCTGATCCAACTCTTCCCGAAGTGCAGAAAGGTTTTGAGCAGGGTGCTATTAAATCATTTGCACGGCACAGCAGACTGGGAGGAACAAACCTTGATTCTGTAAACAGGGTGCAGGAAGATTTTATGAACAGTGTTGAATACTTGCGTAGTATAGGATTTGAGCGGATTACGCTGAAAACAGGTTCATATGGCATGGAAGAGCTTGCCATGGCTATCAAATTTTCAACAGATGCCGGACTTGACCTTTTAACCATTGATGGTTCAGGTGGTGGAACAGGAATGAGCCCATGGAACATGATGCAGAGCTGGGGAGTTCCCTCCATCAATCTGCATGCAAAAGCCAATGAATATGCGAGTATCCTCTCTGCCAAAGGGAAAACGGTTGTTGATATGTCTTTTGCAGGGGGTTTTGCTCTTGAAGATCATATTTTTAAAGCACTTGCCTTAGGTGCTCCCTATACCAAACTAATCTGCATGGGCAGGGGCTTCATGATACCGGGATTCCTCGGTGCCAATGTTGAAGGAGCGCTTCATCCAGAAAGAAGAGCCGATGTAAATGGTAACTGGAATGAATTGCCAAAAAATGTATTACAACAGGGAAAAACTGCAGATGAGATTTTTACAGGATATCATGCTCTCGAGGAGAAGATTGGCAAAGATGAAATGAAAAATGTACCATATAGTGCTATTGCTTTTTATACCCTGGCGGACAAATTAGCCTGTGGTCTGCAGCAACTGATGGCAGGAGCAAGAAAATTCTCGCTTAATCAGATAACGCGGCATGAAATTTTTTCTGGCAACAGGGAAACCGCACAAGAAACCGGTATCCCCCACTGCACTGACGTAAATGATGAGAGTGCAAGAAAAATACTTAACACATAAATTTACAGGA
>JAOZRI010000342.1 GCA_029940235.1 Desulfobacula sp.
TGGGATAAATACGATTAACTTAGAGCAGCAGTTACCCATTCATTTTTTTAGGTTGGATAACAGGCCAGGTGAAATCATATATCTGTATTTTGAAATGGTTTCTATCACAACCGGAAAATTTTCAGAGCTTCCAACAGATTTAGGCATAACCGCTGTTATGAAATCTGAAATGGCAAAGGATATTGGTGAACCCAAAAAAAACAACTGGTATACTTCTGGGTTAATGAATCCGGAATTTGTGGACCTGTATCTGATGAAAAAAACAGATGATACCATGATTCCAGATTCAGAAAATGCGATTATCACGTTTATAAGGCCTCAAACATATAAAGAGGATATGGCCTTCGGAATTTGGAATGAAAGTAAATTTCTTGGAAATCTGAAATCTGAGACATATTTTCAAATCAAAGTACCTGCTGGGAAATATTACTTTTTGGGAAAATCAGAGCATTTTTCCATCCTGAAAGCTGATGTTGAAACAGGTAAAAATTACTACGTACAGGTTGCAGCCAGCGGCGGATGGATACAGCCTCATCTCAGGTTATTGCCGGTTACAAATGAAACAGAGCATAGTGATATTCAGGCCTGGTTGGATAAATCCAATATAGTTACAGTTGATGAGACGGTTCTTGATACAAAAATAAAAAACCGGCTTGATCTTTCGCTTCCATATATCAAGGATGTTTTGACGGATGTTAATGACGGGAAAAAAGAATGCCGTTCCCTTAATATCGAAGATGGAAGGTGATATTGAAAGTACCTTAAAATACATGACTCCAGGAGAAAATAAATAAAATTCTGAAATCAGGAAGTTGTTCAATATCTCTGGGTTCCCGCTCCCCGTCTTCACGAAAACAGGCTTTTTACGGAAATGACAATATGGGGATCGGTGGCTCGGCCTAACCCATCTTTTCGACTATAAACTAATAAGTTTTATAATTACAATTGGTTATGTTTTGAAGGCCTCGGCTATGGCACTACGTTTGTTTGTTTTCTTAATAGTTTTACCAGGATGAAAACCTATTCCCAAAGCAGAATATATTTTTTGTTGCCTTGGTTCTGGTCGGGTGCTTTTTCTTATGTGGATTACATCATTATTTTTGCATTGCATTGAAATTGTTACCCGATTTTGACCTGCCAACTGCTTTCTTAAATCAGACCAACTACTGGTATCCCCAGTTTTTTTCAATTGATACCGGATGCTATGGACCAGATGATAAGCAAGTACGCTGATGAAGAGGTGACCTGTCACACGTTTTGTGATTTGGTGAAAAACCGGTCGCATGCCAAGCTCAGATTTTAATGAACGAAAAACAGCTTCTAAATCTGTCAGCATAGTATATGTATGCCAGAGAGTATCCTCATCGAGTTCCATATGGGAGGTTCTAAGGCAATATACTCCGGGCAGGCTATCTTTTGTATCTGGAGCAACCTGGCGTTTCCAGGTGATTTTAACAGCATTGCCACTTTTTTCATCTTTATATGTTTTTATGTTATAATGCTTTGCAGCCTTAGAATATTGCTGTTTCAGCCGTCCTATTTTTTCCAGAACTTTGTCATATTTTTTGAGACATCTTTTTTTATGCAGACCTGACTCAAGATTGGTTAAAGCTTCTTCAAAATTCGCTGTGAAGCGATCGTTTATTGCCTGTTCTTTCTTTTCACGCTTTGAAGAATGGCAATATAATAGGATTTCATTATTCTCAGCATCTAAAATTTTTTGCGCTTTTACTGTGTAGTCCCGATCTTGCTTAACTACAACTGCTTCTTGTTCATTAAATTGCCGGTGATGTTTTCGGCTGACAACAATATAAGGATAATGGTGCCCTTTAAGCCATTTAATATTGTCTTCGGTGGCAATCCCTGCATCCATCACTATAGTAGCTTTTTGATGGTTAAGTAAATCAGGGGAGCTTTTTTGTTCCATGCCCTTAATCATTTTTTCCAATGTTACAGGTTCGCTTACATTACCCTCAAATACTTTACTGCATTTTGGAAAACCGCTGCTATCAAGCATTAAGCCAAGAGTCACTAATGGGCAATCAGTACGTTTTTCTTTAGAATGCCCACGTTCCCCCAGTTTGTTTGCTGCAGCACTACCCTCAAAATATGTGTTTGTAAGGTCATAAAAGGTTATTGTTTCCTTAAAGCCGAACAAATTTTTCTCTTGTAAATATAGGTACTTTTCTATGGCTTCCTTATTTTTGAGAAGCTGATCGGAAATTGCATACATTTTGTACAGGTTAATTTTGCTAAAATCATAATCAATAAGCTCGCCCAATCCTGAAATATTTTGAAGCCAGTAATGGGTTGCCAACTCACTACCGGGGTTACACATACGTCCAATTATTGTTCCTGTTGCTGTAGCAAGCTGGGGGCCATTAAATCCTATTTTTTTAAGCTGTTTATCAAGTTCCAGAGCCCTGAATGCTTCGAGGGCAACATGCTCGCAACTCACACTGCGTGGCCTGAGCATTTCCAGGCTATCTATATTTACTTGTCTATAATCTAATTGCTCATTTTTACTTTTATGGTCAGTTCGAGATTGAATGATTTGAGCTGCATAATTTTGTGCAAGCTCCTCAATTGCTTGAGGTATTTTAACAATTTCAATCTGTCCATCTATCACACTCTGAATTCGAGACACCAGCTCAGGCCACTGTTCCCTGGGCAGAGAAAAACCTGTACCAAGATTGAGCAATGTGTGTTGACGTACTTTTTTGCCAATACGCTCAGATCTGACCAACCTGTAAGTATAGTATTGCCCACCATCTTTTCTGCTTTTAATTGTTGTTCTTCTTATATACATGGATATCATTATAGGGGTGTGTCAATGGGAAGTCAACAATTATATTATTTTATGGCACTACTTTGACCAATATCACATCGGTAATTTTTAAGTTACTGAAATTATTACGATTAAATTTTTGAAATCCTTAAAATTATCTGTATTTTGAACTTTTTTAGAAAAAAATCGAAAAGATGGGTTAAAACATTACTAAAAAAAGGAGGCAATTTTCTGCTTGTTGAGCCTCTATTCCATGTAAGCAAAAAATATTTTCATCGTGTCACCCAAGACATAAAAAATAT
>JAOZRI010000343.1 GCA_029940235.1 Desulfobacula sp.
TCCAGCTTAATTATCAGAAACAGAGCCCAAAGTAAAAAGCTTTTTATCTCTTAAAATTTTAAAAATAATTTTTAAGTATTTTTACTATTGCATTGTCCTATATTCTTGTATAGTGTAAAAAAAATCTAAAATTTACTTTAACACATGGGTCAATAAATTGGCGGTTTGTGCTTGGGTATCAGTTTGTTTTATTATTAATTTTGTGTCTATCGGAGAATGCAATACAATGCAGAAAGAGCTTCTTATCGTTGATGACGAACCTCGTATAACAAATTCTTTTAAGGTTCTTTTTGAAAACAGGGGTTTTTCAATTCAAACTGCATCCAATGGCTATGATGCTATTGAAATTTTTAAAAAACATACTTTTAGTGTAGTTCTGTCTGATATCCAGATGGATGGTATGGATGGTGTTGAAATGATGCATACTTTGCATCAGATCGATCCTTGTGTGCAGATTGTTTTTCTTACCGGGCATGCAAGTATTAACAATGCAACAAAAGTATTGAAACATAATAGTGCTTTCGAGTATTTAGAAAAACCTGTAAAAAAGATGGATGATCTCTATCAAATCATTCAAGATGCTGAACACAAATACGACAGGGAAAAACGTCTAACCATTAAAAAAGAACAAAATCAAAAAGAGTTTGATATATGCACGGGTGTCTTTGATTCAATGGAAACCATGATATATGTCGCTGATACACAAACCTTTGAATTAATTTATACCAATAAAAAACTTACAAAAGCATTGGGGTATAATGACTGGCGAGAGATTAAAGACAGAAAATGCTGGCAGGTTATTCACCAGGGTCAGACTGGGCCTTGTGCTTTCTGTACCAATAAAAGAATTCTCAATGGCCATGGAGATCCTGGTAAACCATATGAGTGGGAGTTTCACAGCCCTTTGAACCACAGGTGGTACAATATTATTGATAAGGCAGTGAAATGGTATGATGATAGAGTTGTCAAGCTTGGAACTGCGCTTGATATCACTGAAAAAAAAGAGCAGGATAGACTTTTTCGAAAATTTGAAAAAGCCATTGAAACATCAAAAAAACTTGAAAGTTTAGGAACACTGGCCGGTGGAATAGCCCATGATTTTAACAATACCCTCTCCAGTATTGTGGGAAATATAAACCTTGCTCAATTATCCTGTCCAGACAATGAAATTCAAAAATATCTGCATGCAGCTGAACAAGGGGTCATGCAGGCTAAAAAAATATCTTCTGAACTAATAGGCTTTGCCAGTGGTTACCATTCCATAAAAATAAAAATTGATGTTGAAAGATTGATAAAACAGAGTGTTGAAAAGCATCTTGATCAAAAAAAAATCACCTGCTCTTTTGAAAATGAATCTATTCCAGACTCTTTCTATGCAGATTTAAACCAGCTTAGGCTTGTGATAAAAAATATTTTTAAAAATTCTGAAGAGGCAATGGGCGGCAGAGGGCAGATTAACATTGCTGTGAAATACTTAAGATATTCAATGAGAGATCCAAAGATTGCTATTTCTATTTGTGATTCTGGTTGCGGTATATCCAAACACAATCTTGATATGATATTTAATCCCTATTTTACCACTAAGCCATTAGGCAGCATGAAAAGCACAGGTCTTGGTCTGAGCCATGCCTGGGCAATTATCACCAGGCATGGTGGAGAAATTTTTGCTGAATCAACAGTTAACAAAGGTACAACTATTCATATTCACCTGCCGATTGCCAATGAAAAATCAATAGATTTAAATCAAAAATTACACACTATTTAGATTCCATCTGAAAATTTAGAGTTGTTTTGTCCCTTTTTTAAGTAGGTGACCAATCTGTTTGCTTCTCGATTCCTGGAAGATATCTTTATGGTTTAAGACAGATAGTTGATTGGTTTTTAAAAAATAAAAAAAAGCTTGCGCGATGTGTCACATTGTGGCATGTATATTATAATTATTTTTTTACCCTTAACCTAGAAGGAGAAAACCATGAAAAAAATACTTATTCTCGGAGCTGGTGCTGGTGGTACCATTGTCGCTAACATGCTTAGAAATAAATTTCCTGAATCCCAGCTTGAAATTACAATTATTGACAGGGATGAAAGACACCATTATCAGGCTGGTTACCTTTTTATCCCATTTGGAGTTTATACGGAACAGGATGTTCTTAAACCCAAAAAAGAGTTCATTCCCCAGGGAGTTGAATTTATTCATGACACCATTGTAAAAGTTGATACTGACCAGAGAAGAGTTGAAACAAAGGCTGGTTCCTACGATTATGACTGGCTGGTCATCTCAACGGGTTGTGACATTGCCCCGGATGAAATTGATGGTATGCGCGACGACTGGCGTAAAAACACTTTTGATTTTTATACTCTCGAAGGTGCAAATGCCTTGTTTGACAAGCTCAAGTACTTTAATTCGGGTAAAATTGTTTTAAACATTGCTGAAATACCCTATAAATGTCCCATTGCACCTTTGGAGTTTGTATTTATGGCAGACTGGTTTTTCCAGGTAAATGGGGTAAGAGATAAAGTTGAACTTGAATTTGTCACTCCCCTGGACAATGTTTTTACCAAACCTGTTGCAGCAAAAGTTCTGGCTGAATTTACAGCTAAAAAGAATATTAAGGTGACACCGCATTTTGATCTTGCCGAAGTTAACGGCAAAGATAAAACCATAGAATCCCATACAGGAGACAAGATCGGCTATGATCTTCTTGTCTCCATTCCTCCAAATATGGGGAACAAATGTCTGATTGATTCTGAAGTGAGTGACCCTGTGGGTTTTGTGGCAACCGACAATAACACACTGAAAGCTGAACAACATGACAGAGTATTTGTTATTGGCGATACCACAAATGTCCCGGCATCTAAAGCAGGCTCAACTGCTCACTATATGGCATATACACTGGTGGACAACTTGATCAGGGAGATGGACGGTCATGAGGCTCTCCCTAAATTTGACGGGCATGCAACATGTTTTCTTGCTTCTGGATTTGAAAAGGCTATTTTGCTTGATTTTTCCTACGATGTTGAACCTCTGCCCGGTAAATTTCCTTTTCCCGGCATGGGTCCTTTCAGCCTTTTAAAAGAGAGTTTAAGTA
>JAOZRI010000344.1 GCA_029940235.1 Desulfobacula sp.
CCAAGTTCCCGTGAAAAATTCTTTGTTACCTCAACCACCTTAGCTTCAATCATGATTTGTGGAGTGACTTGATCCAGACGATAAATAATCTCCCGGGCCTGATCAACCTTAGCCTGGGTATCTGTGATTATAATCATATTCGTTCTTTTATCTACGCTTATCTTACCCCTCTCTTTTGAAAGAATCTGCTCTATGTGGGGTTTGACATCCGCCTCTGCATCTGAATAATTTATGGGTATATATTCTGTAACCAGAGGTTCAAAACTTTTTTTCTGTTCTAAAGCTTTCTTCCTTGCAGTAATCGCTTCCTCTATCAGTTTATCTTCTTTTTTCAATGAATTCAGGGTTGCTATACGAATAACATTTCCCTCTTTTTTCATGCCAAGACTATTCATTTTTAATACAAGGTCAAGCACTTGATCCCATGGCACCGGATCTTCAAGTGTTAAAGTTACTTTACCCTCAACATCTTTATCAATGGCAAAATTAAGTTTCCCCACACTTCTTAGAATTCTAAATACATTTTTAATATCAGTTTCATAAAAATCCAGTTTGATCTTTTCACCTGTATATTGCTTTTTAGTGCCAAAAATCTCTTCTTCCATGGATTTCTTTTTCTTCATGACAGCCTGTGATTTTTCAGAAGAATCTGTTCCATTGTCAGTTGTTGCCAATGTCTGGGTTTGTGTGCCGCTGACAACTTTTTTCTGTGCTTTTGTAAATTCAGGAGGTTCAATGGTGGAAGGTTCAAAAAACATTAAAATATTATTTTCTCCACGCACGATTCGATAGGGTACATGTTCTCTGATTTTTATCTCAATTCTGGCAGTTTTTTTATCACCAGGAGCCTGTAACGGCATCAAACTTGCCACTGCTGATTTAAAATACTCAGTTATAATAGGTCGTTTATGATAATCTGGAATAATTGTATTATAAAGATTCAGGTATATTTTATTGTTGCTGCCCTGGGTAACATCATATTTTACAGGATGATTAGTTTGAATAACAATATCTGATTTCCCATCTTCCATTGTATTAAACTCAATATTGGTCATTATTGCTGTTTCATCTGGGATAACAACATCTTCCTGGGCTATAATTTTTTGAATGGTTTGCTCTTTATCAGGAGAAGAATCTGATATATGATCTGTTTTCACAGTAGTTTCAGTTTTAATCCCTGAAAGTGACACCTTCAACATATTTTCATTTTTTATTACTTCATAGTCAAAATCCTGACCTAATAAAATTTCAACTTTTACAGTTGTTTTTTCCTTATCTGCATAGGTTACAATCAGGTCATTAATCCCACTGTTGTCAGAAAGAGTAGTTTGAAAATCATCTGCAAGTTTAGTTTCCAAAAGATAAACAGCAATCCCGAAAGGAAAAGATTGTTTCATTGATGTATAATCTAATTTCTGGTTACCCTGGATGATAACATCAATATTTCCATTTTGTCTATTAACTTCGACTCTATTAATCTGGCTTTCCTGGCCGCTTGCTGCAACATCTGATTCAGGTATCTCAGTCACTGTCTGCTCAGAAGTTTTAGGTTTTTCACTATTCTGGGCAACACATCCTGCAACTATTAATACAGCCAAAAGAATCCCAAATAATTTAACCATACTTTTTATTTTTCCCATTTGCAAAAAAGGCATATTACCCCTCACCATCCATTTTATAGAGTTTTATTTCCTGAACATGCTCTTTGAGCCTTCCTTTATAATCTTTGACAAGTTCTTTAACAACAATGCTGCTTTTTCTTATTTCAAATACTTTGCCCTGATTTTTTCCTATATATGTACCGATCCCCACCTCATAACCCTTGCCACTTGCTTCTTCCACCATAGCAATGCGCCTGTTTTTCATGATAATTACAGCTACAAGTCGAATCTGGCTTAACTCAATTTTTTCAAGGGGGGTTAATATTCTTTTGGGTTTTTTGTCAACAACCGGTGTGGTAACATGTGATTGATCCTGGATCAAAGGAGTAAATGGATCAATTTTTCCCTGGGAATCGTAATGTTCACCTGATTCTTTCTTTAATTTTATATCGGGTTTTTGGTCTGATATTTGATCCTTAATTTTCTCTTCTGCCTTTAATCCTTTTTTAGTATCTGCACTCTTTTTTACAACATTTTTGTTAAGTTTATTTTGAGTAACAGGCTGAGATATTGTACCTGAGACAGTGTGTGATTTGACTTGCTTTTGTAACTGTGATTTATCTTCACACGCTAATAGCAAGGTCATCACACCAAATACAAATGATAGGAAAATTATTTTAGATTTATATATCATTATAAATATTCTTTTTTATCTATCCCTATTTTTTTCTTCTTTTCTGTTTACTTGTTTGTGGTATCTCTTTTTTTTCAACAAACATATAGGTTACAGCTTTACAGCTCATTTCCAACTCTTTGCTGCCTTTTTGATTTTTTATAAATACATCATTAATATTAACAATACGGTTAAGCTTGACGATCTGATAGAAAAAATCTGTAATCTGATGATACCTGCCTACTACCTTTATTGAAACAGGAATTTCTTTATAAAACTCTTTGTTAATCTCATTATCAGGTTTGAACAGATGAAATGCCAGTCCTGCATTGCTCCCGGCATTGGAAATTCCAGTTAATAAAGATGGAAGTTCCCGTTTGTCCGGCAAAGCTTGCATTGCTATATTGAATTTTTCCTGGGTTTGTGCCATTAATTTTTCATATTTATTAATTTCAGCAGCTCTTCTCTTATATGTTGCAAGTGTTTTAACCCTGCTTTGATACTGGCTCTGAACTTTTTTTAATTCATCATGCTTTGGCATAAAAATAAAATAGTAATAGGCCCCTCCAATCAGAGCAAATGTTAGAACACAGATAAGCAGGCGCTGTACTTTTGTAAGGTTTCCCACCTTTTCCAAAAAGACACCAAATTTCTCTGTGATCTCTTTTATCTTATTTTTTTTATCACTCATTTCTTGCCCTGCTTTGAATTCTTTGTCTGTTTTTCTTTTGCTTTCTCATTGGGTTGTACTTTTATACAAAGCAATTCAAATGATTTTAACATAACA
>JAOZRI010000345.1 GCA_029940235.1 Desulfobacula sp.
TGTGATTTTATATATTCAAGGGTTAGATATTTTTGAAGACCAAAGGAGAAAAACAGGTAGACTGCAATGGCAATAACAGTGAATATTAATAGCTTTGTCAGTGTCTTTTTCAATGTTTTACTCTCTCCTCTTTGAAAAATTGATTTATCAGTTTTTTATTTCTTTTGGTTTTACTTTGATTAGTCTTTATTAAAATCAAAACCTTACAGATATGGCTGAAAGTTTTGGGAAAAATATTTCATACTATACTTTTATAGCTTATAAAGGTTTTTCTATGCAAAGAAAACATTTAACTCAATTGTTCTGCACATGTTACTTAATCTTTATTTTCTGTGCAACTTTAATCAAACTTTAATAAAATGTAATTGGAAACAGAATAAGTTTTTTTGACCAAATTTATGTGTTATGCTTGTGTATAATTTATTATTAATAAAAGGACAGCTTATGAGTTATAAAGATTCTGATAGACAGGCATTTTTGCAGGCATTGTACAACAGAGCAGAGGGTGATTTTGAAGTACAGATATCCATGTATGATGTAGGAACAGATCTAGGATTTGAAAAAGATGAAGCAGCTGCATTTGGCCAGGATCTATTTATTGAAGGTTTAGCAGAGATGAAGACACTTTCTGGAGGAATGGGGATAACCATAAAAGGACTTGAAGCTCTGGGTATAGACATCACTCCCAAAAATAAAGCCCACTGTTTTAGTCTTAAAAGTGGTTCTGTTCTTGATGACCAGGGGAAAGAAGCGGTTCACGAACTGTTAAATAAGATCAGAGCAGGCCTTGATGGCAAAGCTTTTCCCTTTGATCTAATGGAAGAAATAGTCATTGATCTGAAAACCATTGAAGTGCAAATGCTTTCACCAAACCCTAAAACCCAAATTATTAGAGAAATCTTTAAAATTATATATCAAAACCTTAAAGGTCTTGCCCCTCAAGATCTTCAAGTAGAACTTCAGACGATTATATCTTAGACAAAATTTGGAAAGAGAAATATCAAGAGGTAATTTGTGCGGTTTTATTCCTTTGGACCAGGGTTTCTGTGGTCAAAGTGTAGCCAATACCAATAATCACAAGGCAGATGGAGCAGAATATAAAAGCACTTTTAAAGGCTGGAACTCCAAGAGATGTCCCAGGATAGAGCAATTTCATCAAGAAGCCCATACCCTGTAAAAAGACAGCAACTCCGGCCATGGTAAAAAAATTGATTGCTGTCATTGCCATACCGGCATTTTCGTGGGGCACCTGCTCCTTGATATGGGCATACATTATCTGCCCTGAACTGGAGAACAGGCCAAAACAAAAAAAGAGTATGGCCAGAGTCACTTTGCCTGTTCCTTCTGGAATAAATACAAGGATCAATAAAATAATGACCATTCCCCAGATACCGGGAATAATTATTTTTTTTCTTGAATTAAAGATAATATCAGATAAATATCCATTTAAAGGGCTGCCGATTATAAGACCTAAACTCATTACCAGGAGAATATTACCAGCTGTGATAGAAGAGAGTCCCATTGCTTTTATAAGATAAGGACCTGCCCATAACACCTGAACCGAGGCAAAAATACCGTAACGGCAAAATGTAGAAAAAGAGATTATCCAGAAATCCTGTTGGGAAAAAAGCATTCGAGCTCTTTTTATGGTATCTTTCACCCTGGGGCGGGAAGTTGTCTGATGTTTTAAGTTCTTTTGTGTGCCTGGACCATCGCTTACCAGACAAAAGAAGAGAATCACTATTAAAAAGGTGAATCCACCCATTGTCATAAAACTATTTCTCCAGCCCATGGCATTAACCATCAATACCAGAGGTGTGGCTGCTGCTATATTGCCGGCAGTGCCCGCAGAAACAATCACGGCAGAGAGTGTTGCAAACTGCTTTGGCTCAAACCAGATAGTAATAAGTTTTAAAGTCCCCATAAAGTTGCATGCCATGCCTACCCCTAAAAATATCCTGCCAGTCACTAGTGGATAGTAGGATTCACCCATGGAAAAAATAAATGCTCCGCCAACAGCAACCAGAGTGAGCAGGGTCATGGTAATCCTTGGTCCTATGCTGTCTAAAAAAATTCCAACAGGAATCTGCATCAGGGCAAAGGCATAAAAAAATGATGCTGATACAGTGCTTAGCTCCCATGCATCAAGATTTAAATCCAGAATAAGTTCTGGAGTGATAACGGCAACAGATGAACGGTAAAATTGTGACAGGATAAACAAGGTTCCAGCCGCAATCAATATGAGCCAGCGGCGTGATGATTTTAATCTTTTATGTGAATGTTCAATATGCATACAGTTATAATATGGTTTTAATATTTATTTTTTTGTTTAAATTCAACCCTTTTTCATAAATGATATTCATTTTCATATCAGACAATCTACATAAAAAACATGCCTTCATTACAAGATTCAATATGGCCTGTACAAAAAAACCATTCTGCTTAAATCTTATACTGCTTGTAATTGAATAATTTTTCAGCAGTACAGGCTTAATAGATTTGTACAGTCTATTTGAAAAAACAGTATCTTCAAAAATATCTCTTTGAGGAAATCCACCGGTTTTTTTAATTAAATTTCTTGTTGAAAAGATACAGTGATCCAGATAGATAATGCCTGAAATTTTTCTTCTGATGTGGTTTGAATACCATGAGGTGAATTTAAGCCACAGGGAATCTTTATCAAATCTATGGGTGAATCCTCCCCAGAATTCCTGGCCTGTATTGGCATTAAAGCTTTTGAGCTCATCTATTGCACTCTTTGATATAAAACTTCTTGGATGATGAAAAATAATTAGATCAGCCTTTGACATTGCAAAGCCATAATTCATTCTCTGGGCACGATTGGAGTTTTTAATTGAAAAATATCCATCTGCCCTTGATTTTACAAGTTGACAGGTTCCGTCAGTGCTGCCTCCATCAACAATAATAATTTCAATGCCTTTAATATTGCACAACTCGTCAAGTATTTTGTTAATATATCCATGCTTTATTTCATTAAAGGTTGGAATTATTATTGAGATTTCGTTTTTCATAAATAGTGTTTAACAACAAAC
>JAOZRI010000346.1 GCA_029940235.1 Desulfobacula sp.
GCCAGATCTATGTACAGGGCAAAGAGTATGTTGTTGAAGATGGAGATATCTTAAATATCAGATTCTCTGTGTGATTAATGTGCACAGTTTGTCGTTATAGCCCTGCAATAAAAGCAAGGTCACTTTAAATACAACTTGATTCCACTGCTTGTCATGTTGTAACACAATTGGTTTTTATCAATAAAAATGATATTTTCCAATAGTGTTTTATCTTTATTCTTGATATTTTCCAATTGTCATTTGATAAATTTTTTAGCAGAAAACCTGATAATAATAAATGAGGGCGGGTTTGCTAATAATTTACCATGTACCAATGGGTCGCAGGACTGGCTTGATGCCAAGTTTTTCTTTTAATAGAGAAAAATCTTGTTGAGAGCTGTTTTTATTAGAATAATTTCCAGATCTTACGAGATACCAGGTTTTGTCTTTGGAGTCTTTGAGAGTTAAAATCCTTGAATCAAAACCCATATTGATTAATTTTTTCTTCATTCGAAAAGCATTATTTTGATTTTGAAAAGCCCCTGTTTGAATTGCATATCCTGGGTTTTGAGTTTCTGTATTTTTAGATGTTTTTGCTGCCTCTTTTGTCTTTGCAGGTTCTTTTTTCAAAATGTTGATTGTTTTCTTGTCGTCTTCTTTTTTATTGTGTTGAATCGTTTTGTCTATTTTAGCTAATTTATCCTTTGCATAGACATTTTGAGAATCATATTTAATGGCTTCTTTGTAAGTTTCAATGGCTTTGGCAGTATTCCCTTTTTGGGCAAGAAGATCTGCCTTATAACATATTGCCCAGTAAAAATCAGGTTTGAGGTTCAGTGTTCTTTCAAGATCTTCAAGAGCATCATCATTTTTATCAAGTTCTGCAAGGCATAATGCTCTGTTAAAATATGCCACATAGTTTTCAGGGGCCATTTCAAGTTCAATATCATAGCTTTTAATGGCTTTTGCATACTCTTTTTTATAATACCATGCCACTCCAAGGTTGCTGTAAAGGCCTTTAAGTTCCGGGAAAAGCTCTTTTGCTATTTCAAAATCTTTAATTGCAAGATCAAATTTTTGCAGTTTCATATAAGAAACTCCGCGGTTTTTATAGGCATCTGCGTGATCAGGAGCTATCTCAATGAGTTTTGAAAAGGCATCAATGGCATTTTGATACTCACCTTTTTTAAAAAGAAGCACACCACTGTCAAATATCTCTTTCTGGGTTTGGGCAAAAACAGCTGTGCAAAAAAACAGGATCATTAAAATTAGGATTAATTTACTCTTTTGCATTTTTATGGGCCTGGGTCAGTCTTTTTTTAAGGTATTGGATTTCATCTTTGTCATATTCATACAGGTCAAAACAGTAGCCGTCTTCCCCAAGAAGACCTTCGGGTATTAGCTCTCCTGCTTCATCCGGGTCTGTGATCATCTCCCCGTAAAAGCAGACAGACAGCCATCTCTCCTCGGGGTCATCATCAATAACATCCACCATGGCATAAAGGGAGCGTTTTTTCTGTGTTTTATGCTTTGGGCGCAGGGAATAACTTATCTTTGGTCTGGCATTGAATTCAAAGATAGTATCTTCAAGAGTTTTCAGATGTTCATAGATTTCCATAAATGCCTGTCTGTTTTTTGATTCTGTCTCTTGCCAGTTTTCAATAAAATCTTCTAAGTCTTTCATTTTTTTATTCCTTAATATGCTTTAAAATATGTCCAAGTTCAGGGAATATCAGATTTTTGCATGCAAGCTTACACGCCTTTATGCTGCCAGGCATGCAAAAAACCACTGTATTGTTTATAATTCCTGCTGTGGCACGGGATAAAATGGCAGCAGAATCAATCTCTTCAAAACTTAACTGGGCAAAAAGTACACCAAAGGCAGTAAGTTCTTTTTCAAACATGGGCTTGACAGCTTCAATGGTTACATCCCTGGGACTCAGGCCTGTGCCGCCTGTCATGATAATGGCATTGGGGTTAATTTTCTGGGTTACATGCCGGGTTAGTTCAGTAATTGCATCAATCTCATCTGTTACCACCTGATGGATTATTACCTCATGCCCCTCTTTTTTTGCCTGTTTTTTTATCCATGCTCCAGACTTGTCTTCAGATAATTTTCTTGTTGTTGAAACCGATATAACACCAATCTTAATATTCTGGGGTGTATTTTTTTTATGCAGTAAAGTACTCATATGTCAATCCTGTTCAATATAAACCATATCTTTTTTATCATGCTCTCTGACAAGCACATTTATCATATCATTGTGTGCAGTATCCAGTGATAATTCTTTTAAAATCCTGATCAATTAATATGGTTTTTTTGTTTTTCATACAAAGGTCCTGTCTTGGTTTAAATAAATTTATAAATTTGTATCATCTTTTTTTATGGCGGGCAATACCAATACCTTGATTTTAACTTTAACTTGCTATAATCAGAGTATGTAATTAAATATTTGCAAGCCTGCCCAGTGGAAGATAGATATCCTGGAAAGGGTTAAACAGACGACTTATGGCAAATAGCAGGGTTTTTAAAAAAATACCAGGGCAGGTTTTATGAAATTTGATTGTACAGGTGTAATACTTGCCGGTGGGCAAAACAGCAGGCTTCCGGGAAAGAAAAAGACATTTCAAAAAGTCGGAGATTCAATGATTCTTGAGAATATTTATGGCCTTTTTTCAAGGCTTTTCAAGGAAATTATTATTGTGGTAAATGACCCACAGGACTTTGCCGGTTTGAACATGACTATTGTGACTGATATTATCCCTGCAAAATGTGCACTTGCAGGACTCCATGCAGGTCTTGTTTATGCATCTTCCCCCTATATTTACGCAACTGCCTGTGATACTCCCTTTGTAAGGCAGTCTGTTGTTGAATATATCGTGGATCAAATGGAACCTGGCCTTGATGTGATTATTCCAAAAACTGATGATGGACTTGAGGCATTATCTGCTGTTTACTCAAAGAGTTGTATCCCCTTAATTGAGGATAATCTTGCAAAAAAGATTTTTATGATTAAAAAGTTTTACAGAAAAAAAAAGGTCAAGGAGATACCTGTGGAACAGTTAAA
>JAOZRI010000347.1 GCA_029940235.1 Desulfobacula sp.
TACTATTTCAGACTTAAAGCCTGGAATGATCTGGGAGAAGACTCAGGCTCTATTCGATCTTTTTACACCCCTGATGAGCCTGAAGTTATTTCAGATATACCCCCGGAAGAGATAACATCCAGCTCTGCCATATTAAAGGGCAATATCAATCCCAACGGAGTTGCAACAACCTGGTGGTTCAGGTACTGGGTTGAGGTTGCAGGAGAAACTTTAGTTATTGAAACTTCCCATGAGAATATCGGTTCTGGGACATCACCCGTTTCTGTAGAAGCATCCCTCTCTTCCCTTCTCCAGGGGAAACAATATGAGTTTGAACTCGTAGCCCAGAATTCACAAGGTGAGACAACAGGTGGTATTCAAACATTTACAACCCTGGAGGAAAAATTTACGTTCACCAGAATGTGGCCCAGCACCATGCGGCCCTGGTATTTTAACCAGCCAGAGAGTGTCAGCATAGATTCCACAGGTAATGTCTACATTGCAGATACCCAAAATCACAGAATCCAGAAATTTTCTTCAGACGGCCACCTTTTGCTGGAGTGGGGAAAAAAGGGGGGGCAGAATGGAGAATTCAATACCCCCATGGGAATTGCTCTGGATTTAAAAGGAAATGTCTATGTGGCAGATACTTATAATTACAGGATTCAGAAATTTACCAGTGATGGTGAATTTATTACCAGGTGGGACTGCCCTACGCAGAGTCACAATGGTGTCCCTTTTAATCTTGCTGTAAGCAGTACCGGCAAGGTGTTTGTATGTGTCAGCCAGGACTCCAATGACATAATTGAAGTATTTAAAGAGAACAAAGGTAAATATGAATTTTCATACTATGTTGGCGATGGCTTTGGATCAGAGCAGGGAGAATTCATGTTCACCAATGGCAGTAAGTTTGATGGTGGAATTGCTATCCATAAGGAGTGTAAGATTGAAGAAATAACACTGCCGCATGGTTTTACAAAATTTGAGATGGTATGCAGAGAGTACCTTTTCATTGCTGACACCTGGAATTACAGAGTCCAGAAATTTGAATTTAATGACACATCCCAGGAGTGGGACTTCTCAACTGAGTGGGGCAGACATGGAGAAAGTGACGGGTCCTTCGGCGGACCTGCTATAGGAAAGCAAGGTCCGGGCGGTATCGCAGTGGACAGCCAGGGACTGGTCTATGTCCTTGATCCGGCTGCCGACCGTGTCCAGGTATTTGAGAAGAATTCGGCAGGAAAGTATGACTTCAAAGGAAAATGGGGCAGTGATTCTGATGAATATGCAAAATTTTTATTTCCAACCGGTATTGGTGTAGGGCCATCCAACAATGTCTATGTAACAGATTCAAGAAGCTATCCAGTCCAAAAATTCTCATCAGATGGTGATTTTATCCAACGTTGGGCAGGAAACAGTGACCTTTCCGGTGCATTTAACAAACCTGAAGGAATCTGTTTTGACACAGGCGGTAATATTTATGTGGCAGATACTGGCAACCACCGTATCCAGAAATTTAATATCAATATGGAACAGATTAGAGAGTGGTATAGTGGCGGATCATCACCTGAATTGTGGTTCCCTGTGGATATTGCTGCATCATCGGTCGGTAATAACAGGGTGTATGTGTCCAATGGCAGTTATATTGAAATATTTGATCAGAGTGGTGGATTTCTTGGATTCCTGGATCAACCGCAGGATGGTAAATTTACAAGCCCCATGGGTCTTGTTGTTGACGGCAATAACTACCTCTATGTGACAGATGGTGAAAATATTCATAAGTATACAAAAACAGGGCAGTGGGTGGTTACCTGGCACATAAAAAAAGGTGTAAATGATTCGAGGATGACAAGTATTGCCTGTGATTCCAATGGTTTTATCTATGCCACGGACGCTGCCAATTTCAGGGTGGTAAAACTGGATAAGAGTGGTAATAAAGTCATTGAATGGGGAGGTGAGGGTACAGGTGACGGCCAGTTTATGCATGACATTCAAGGTATTACCGTTGACAGCGGTTTTGTATATGTATCAGACAGTTTTAATCACAGGATACAGACCTTTACAGCCGATGGTTTTTATAACAACCAGTTTGGCAGGTATGGATTTTTGCCAGGATCATTCAACAAGCCAAGATCTTTAAAAATTGGTCCCAATGGCAGACTTTATATAGCTGATGCTCTTAATCACCGGATCCAGCAGTTTGACACCACAGGTGAAGCTGCAAATACAAAAGCCATTATCCTTGCCGGCGGCGGCAGACAAGAGAGCAATCAGCTCAAACAGGAGACAAAAATTTCCACTGATCTTGCAGCCTGGGTCTTAAGTAGCAGGGGATTCTCTCCAGAAAATATTTTATATCTTAACAGTGAAGACCAGAGCAACCCCTTTGCAGGAGAAAGAGTGGATGCTACTCCCGAAAATCTTCAGAATGCCATCAAGACGTGGGCACTTGATGCAACTGCCCTTACCATATATATGAGTGATCATGGGGAACCAGATACATTCTATATTAATGAAGATCAAACTTTAAACCCCGGCCAGCTTAAGGCGTGGATAACAAATCTTCAAAATGATACCGATGGAATTCCAGTCACCGTGATCATTGATGCCTGCCACTCTGGCACATTTGCACAGGCTGTGCCGGATCCGGGGATTATGATAACCAGTTCCGGTTCCAATGAGGTTGCAACCTTCGCAGGTCAGGGCTGGCTCTCTTTTTCAACAGCTTTCTGGATGAATATTTTTCAAGCAGAATCTGTAGATCAGGCATTTAGTCATGCATCATCTTTAATTCAAAACATATATCCCGGCCAGAACCCTGAATTAACTGAAAAAAATCTGAAAGCTGATAATGTTTATATTGGAGGAGAGACAGAAAGTCAGGATATCCCAATCATAGGGGAGGCAGAAGTGGGGGATCTGCAATTTGGTAACAAAGCACCTCTTTATGCAAGAAATATTGACAGTACGTACGGTATTGCAAGGGTCTGGGCAGTTGTTACCCCGCCGGGAGCCAATATGCTTGGCCAGGGCAATCCTATCTTGAATTTTCCTCCTGTTGAGATGA
>JAOZRI010000348.1 GCA_029940235.1 Desulfobacula sp.
TTGTCTTTTGCGGTACAGGTATATCAATGCTTGCTGCCATGGCTGCAAAAAATATTAATGCCCCCCAAAGTATTATCTTTTTTGAAACAGGATCAATAGATTCAAAACTTGATGATTTGCCGCTTGCTGTTGGAGATTCCAGAATAATGTATCAGGCTGCTTCCAATGGAGGACTTCTTGATTCCTTTGCCTTTATGCAGAACAGGTTTACCGGGAAAAATGTTGTGGGTATTCTCGGAGCTGCCCAGATTGATATTTACGGTAATTTGAATTCAACTGTGATTGGTGATTATCATGGGCCTGATGTCAGGTTTTCAGGGAGCGGAGGAGCCTGTGATGTTGCCTCTTTTGTTTCCAAAACCATTATATTTATGAAACTGGAAAAACGAAAATTCAAACTTAAGCTTGATTATCTTACAAGTCCTGGGTACCTGGACGGGCCTGATGGTCGCAAAAAAGCAGGGCTGTCTGAAGGCGGCCCATATAGGGTTATTACGGATATGGGTATTATGGGCTTTGAGAAAAAATCAAAAAAAATGTTTTTAAAAGGATACTATCCTGAAATATTGCCTGAAAAAATCCTTGAAAATATGGAGTTTAATATTGATATTTCCAGGGCTAAAAAAGTAGATGCTCCAACCTTAGCCGAGTTAACTCTTTTAAGGGAAAAATGTGATCCGCAAAGTTTGATTTTGTAAACTTCTTTTGGATAATTCCCCTTTAGATATTTTATATTGATTTCTATTTTAAAGAAGCAAGTGTCTGTTTTGTTAACATTCTTTTGGACAATTGAATCGTATTTGCAATAAATTGTTCCATCTCCTCTGATTTTACAGGTTTTGCTGATGGCGCTTTATACTTGAGCGGGTTTACTGGTCTACCATTCTTTTTCATCCTGAAACATAAATGAGGCCCTGTGGCATACCCTGTCATTCCAACATATCCTATTAAATCACCCTGTAAGACTTGTCTGTTCTTTTTCATACCTTTAGCAAATCTGCACATATGGTAGTAGCTGGTGATGTATCCATTATAGTGGCGAATTGTAATATAATTCCCTCTGCCCTTATTATAACCTGCCTGGAGAATTGTACCGTCCCCAACTGTTTTAATGGGAGTACCTCTTGGTGCGGCATAATCAATGCCATGGTGAGGCCGGTTTTCTTTAAAAATTGGATGAAATCTTTTTTTTGTAAATTTTGATGAGATCCTGGAAAATGTAAGCGGTGCTTTTAAAAATGCTTTTTGGAGGGATTTTCCGTTTTCATCATAATATCCAGAGGTGCCAGGTGCATCCTGATAAGATTCAGGCTGATGTAAAAAAGCTTTAAAAAGAGTGCCTTTATTAGTGAAAAAAGCTGCCAGAATTTTTCCATAACCTGCCAGTTTTCCATCCTTATATCGTTTCTCTACGAGTACCTTGAACTGGTCTCCAGATTGGATATCCCTGATAAAATCAATATCCCATGCAAAAATATCAGATAATTTCAATGCAAGTTCATTTTTTTCTCCTGCCTTTTTTACTGCCTCAAATAAGCTGTAAGAGATTGTAGAGGTGATGATATCAAGCTCTACATCATATTTTATTGGTTCTTGATTGATTAAAAATGTACCATTTTTATTATGTACCACAAGTTTATCTTCTCTATCAATTTCATATTCAAATCTAATTAGAGTATCTTCTTGTAAAATCAGTCTGTAGGGCTGACCTTGTCTAATCCTGGTTAAAGAAAAAATCTCTCTGCTTTGCCGATCTATCTCATAAATGGATTTTAATGGAAGGTATTTTTTAAGCAGTGATGTGGCTGTGTCACTCCTTTTTACAACTCCTTTGACAATTTGTATCTCTGGTTGAATAACTGGGTCAATCAGTTGAGGTGTAATTAGGGTTTTATGATCAAAGTTTAATGCAAAAATCGTATCAGGCCATAGAGTAAAAAATATCGCGGTAAAAATCACTATAGAAATTAATTTTTTTATGAACAAAAATTGCTCTATCATCGCTTTTTTTTGACAGGTTGTTTCCATATGGATTCTCATTGTTTTTCCCTGTTGTAATGGACTTTAGTCAGCTTTGTATCGTGAGCTGGAATTATTATTTGTAAATGTTAAAGTTTATATACAAGTTTCGTGCCAGGAAGGGTAACATGGCTAAAACTGCTTCAATAGTGATTATTTAAAGGGCAGCGTTATGAGGTATGCGTGTTCTATATAACCAATATGTTTTATTTAAGCAGTGTTGTTGATATTTAAACACTACCATAAAATATCAGGGCTGCCTACTGGTACTATAAAAACAGATTAAGATTTGGTTTTGATAGTGTTGCAGGGTTGGATTGAAAGATTAGATGAATATTGCCTTTCATATCATCCATGGTTTGGGCAGGCATGAGCTTTTTTAAAATCTGATGTCCGAATTTAAAATTTGCACAAAAATAGGGGGCGAATTTTTTAAATAGTTTAACTGCAAAATTATCATCATAGTGCTCTAAAAGAATATCTGTCAGCCTCATGGCCGTGGTAAAAAAGATATCATCTCCAGGTGTGAAACCTTTTGTCCACTGTGCAAAGACCCAGGGCTGTGCAACTGCCATTCTGCCCACGGACAAGCCCTGGCAGGAAGTCTGTTTCATCATTTTAATACCATCTGCTTCCAAAAAAAGATTGCCATTGCCAAACACAGGGATGTCAACTGCCTGGGTTACAAGTTTAATGATTTCCCACTGGGGAGGGCGGCTTCTTCTATCTGGTGCAATTCGTGGGTGGAGTGTCAAAGCATCGGCACCGGCATCTTCAAAACGCTTTGCCATATCAACGGCAAATTGAGGGTTATTCTCCCATCCTGTTCGAAATTTCACAAATAGAGGAAGGCTAACAGACTCTCTTACAGCCTTAACAATCCTGGATGAAAGTACTGGATCTTTTAATAAAGCAGCCCCACAACCATTCTTGCAGATTGCTGCCACTGAACATCCAAAATTAAGATCAACTCCAAAAAAACCCTCTTTTTCTATTCGCACTGCTGCCTTTGCCATA
>JAOZRI010000349.1 GCA_029940235.1 Desulfobacula sp.
TGTAATTACTAAAAAATTGATGAAAATAACACATTATAAAACAAAACCTTATCTTCAGGGCAATATTGTTGATATTAATGAGGCATCACAAAAAACTCAAATAAAACATGAAAATAGAAGGGAAAAATAACTATGGAGTATAATAAAATTTTAATTGTTGATGATGACGAGGCAATTGTTAAATTGTTTGAGTTGACTTTTTTACGTGAAGGATATGAGGTGAGATCTGCCCTTAGCGCTGAAGATGCACTGGAATTACTGCAGGATGAAAAAATCCATGTCATGTTTCTGGATCTCAATCTGCCTGGAATGAATGGCATTGAATTATGTGCCCAGATAAAAAAAGATATGCCCATGACCATTATTCATGCTGTAACAGGATATGCATCACTTTTTGAGCTTACAGACTGCAAAGAAGCAGGATTTGATGATTATTTCAAAAAACCTGTTAAGATTAAAACATTGGTAAAGGCTGCAAAGGATGCCTTTGAAAAAATTAACCGATGGAAAACCGGGTAAACAAAGCATATATAGTAGTCATACAGGTGTTCATAATTTGAACCGGAGGGAAATTATGACTAATGATAATACTGTGAAAGAAAAAATACCATTTATCGGGCTTTTAGCCATCAAGACCCAATTTATTACTAAAAATGAGCTTAAAAAAGCTTTATCTAAGTGTTGTGGTGCAGACAATCAAAAGATCGCCCTAAAAGAGTATTTTTTGCCCAATGGTTTGATATCTTCGAGAAAGATGAAAAAGCTTTTGCTGGCGGTAAAAAAGCTAAGTTTACGCCAGATGGAAATCAGATTTGGTACCATTACCATTAAAAAAAATTTATTAATCAAACTGATTTACAACTGATATTTAAAGAACAGAAAAACAATATCAGAAATAAAAAAAAGATTGTCTCCATTGGTGATATGCTTGTAAAAGCTGGTATGCTGACTATGGAACAGCATGATTATATTCTAAAACTGCAGAAACAAGCAAAACGAAAAACTGAAAACACAGTTAAAAGAAATGGTGCCCAGACCATGGAAAAACAAACCTTGGGTACTCCTAAAAATTTGCCTGACAACACCAAAAAAGAGGTTGTTCTCCTTAAACCCGAGATTATTGTAGGCGGGATAAAATTTGCAGTTTACAGCAATTTTATGACAGCAGTATTAACAAAAACAGATTGTTTTGATCAAAATATCACTGTGGCACAAGTCAAACAGGCCTTGCTTGATAAAGATATCAGAGCTGGTATTGTAGCAGATGAAATGATTGAGGGCTTTATTAAATCCAGTGGATTTAAAACAAAGGCTTTTAAAATTGCCCAGGGGATTACTCCAATTCATGGTAAAGATGCCAAAATAAAATTTTACTTTGACAGGGACTATTTAAAAGCAGGTGGGTTAACAGAGGATGGTCTTATTGATTTTAAGGACAGAGGAGAGATGCCATTTGTAGAACTCGGAGCATTGCTGGCTGAAAAAACTCCCATGAAAGAGTCACAAAA
This sequence comes from Desulfobacula sp., assembly GCA_029940235.1. Lineage (GTDB taxonomy): Bacteria > Desulfobacterota > Desulfobacteria > Desulfobacterales > Desulfobacteraceae > Desulfobacula. Next base: position 1,509 of record JAOZRI010000349.1, read on the forward strand.
TGGTAAAAACATCTATGGAGATGAGGTTGAAATACCCCCTGCAACAGACATTGAATTAAAATTTGGGACAGGTGCACAACTTAGCGAAGATGGTTTAAAAATACTTGCTGAAGTCCAGGGATTTCCTGTACATACCATGTCAGGACATATTGCTGTCTATCAGGAATACACCACTGAAGGCGATGTGGATTACGAAACCGGACATATTAACTATGACGGCAATGTTAACGTTAATGGCAGGATAAAATCCGGTTTTAAGGTAAAAGGCAATAATATTCAGGCCATGGCGTTAGATGGAGGCATTATCACAGCAGATGAGAATGTAAATATAGCAGGCGGAATTAATGAAGGTACAATTTATTCCAGGGGCAGTGTACATGCAAAATTCATCAATAAATCAAAACTGCTGTGCCTTGGTGATGTCATTATTGAAAAAGAGATTGTTGATGCTGATATAGAGTGTTCAGGCAGATGTATTGTTGAAAACGGAAAACTGATATCTTCAAGGATAACTGCCAAAATGGGTGTTCAAACGAAAAATATCGGTACTGATATGTCTGAACCCAATATCATAAAAGTGGGTCATGATATCTTTTCAAAAAGAGAGTTGGAGAAAAACAGAAAAGCGATGGACAAGCTTAAAGAAAAAATAGAGTATTATTTTGAAAACAGGGAAAGACTTAAAGAGGAGAACTCAAATCTTGAAAATCAGATCACTGAACTTGCCCATGTTCAAGACAGAGCCCAGCTTGAAGAAAAGAATATCAGCTCAAAAATCATTTTATTGGAAAAAGATGGTACAGACACTCAAGCCATTGACGGACATAAAAAGAAAATAGATCTATTGAAAATGGATGCTCAAAAAGCTGAAGAAGATTTAAATACCTGCTTTGAAAAGAGTGCTGAAATTGAAAAAATCATGGAGAACCAGGAAAAAGAGATCAATGATCTGGAAAAAACTCAGGATAATCTTATGACAGAAAAATCCAATCTTCTTGCATGGGCAAAGGACAATCCCGGCAAACCTGTTGTTATTGCTCAGGGATCAATTTTGTCAGGAACAATTATTAAAGGCCTGCACTGTGAAAAACGTATTGGAGAACTGATAAGTTACACAAAAATTATGGAAATACAATTTACCTGTGAAGATGGTCTGAAGCAAAATATTTATGAAATGCAAATTGGAAGCATTTGATGCTTCTGTGGAATCTATGTAAGCTTGGATTTACAATATAAATAATAAATTATCTAAAAAAAATGGGGACTTGATATTTTTTTTAGGCAAGAAATAATTTTTGGACATCTTTTAGATGTTGTGACATACAGACAACAATGACCCGTTCATTATCCTTGATATGTGTATCCCCTACTGCAACACGCCACATCTCATCTCTAAATATGCTGCCTCTCATTATTTTCTGGGTATAATAGGAATCTAACTGGGAAAGAGGTTTACGGGTGATGGGAGACTCTCTCTGTTTGCTTGTTCATAGCAGCTTCCTGCTCCAACAACTTAACTCT
>JAOZRI010000350.1 GCA_029940235.1 Desulfobacula sp.
CCTGCGCCATTAGGGCCAATAAGTGCAACAATTTCCTTTTCATTAAGATCAAGATCCATTGAATCCATTGCCTTAATACCACCAAAGTTCATACTCAAATTTTTTGTTTCTAAAACTTTGTTCATACTTTTTTTAATCGTTTTTTCCATTGTTTTTTTAATTGTTCATACAATCCCATTAATCCTGATGGTGAATATACAATAACGATTAAGATCAATGTTCCAAACAACATCATATAATAATAAGGGAACTTGATGAGCAGTGTCTCGGTAAGCAGAGTAAGAACAACAGCACCAAGAATCTGACCGGAGATATATCCGATACCACCAAAAATAGCCATAAGAGCCGGCATAAAAGAATAAAACATATTAAATGCAGTGTTTGATTCCACATATGTCCATTGTGTTACTACGATTGCACCGGCAAGACCCATAAAAATTGCAGTAAAGGCAAATACAATTATCTTGACTTTGTTTACATCAATACCCATACATGCGGCTGCCTGCTCGTCCTGCCCAATACTTTTAAGGGCAAGTCCGAATTTAGAACGATGGAGCAGGTAAGCACTTATCAGCAGGGAAATAACAAGAATAAGCATAGCATAATAAACAAAAATCTGGTCCATCTCAACGACCATACGACCTACCTGACCAGTTACTTCCAGCTCATAAAACAAAACAGAATGGAGAATCAGCTCTGTCAAACCAAAAGTAAATATTGCAAAATAGATCCCCTTTAATCTCATACAGGCAAGACCGATAAGAACAGCCACTAACAGACTAATCAAACCTCCCAGGCCGATAACCACCGGTAATGGCAGAGTTTCTCCCAAAACAGCAGTGGTATAAACACCTATGCCGAAAAAAGCGGCACTCGCCAGTGACATATAGCCTGTTGTACCGGAAAACATGCTCCAGCCCACTGTAAGTGTCACATAAAGATAGATACTGATCAGTAAAGAAACATAGTAAACCGGAATATACTTGGGCACAATCATCAACAGGATGAGGCCAATGAAAATCAAAATATACAAATAGTTTTTTAAAAGAGATGTCATGATCTTCCTGAGGAGCGTTTTGCAAACAGACCTTCCGGTTTAATCAAAATTAAAATGATAAAAATGGCATAATATGCGATAAGAGTAAATCCAGAGTGTATATATGCTGTAATACTTCCAACGAGTCCCAGAATAAGCCCTCCTATCATACTGCCAAGAATATTGCCTAATCCTCCCAAAACTACAACAATCATGGCGATAATTGTGTATTCAAGGCCCATATAAGGTGAAACAGCATACATTGTACTCATGAGAACTCCTGCCAAACCTGCCAGAAGAGCACCGAGCCCAAAGCATAAAGCCTGCATCCGTTTTATGGGCATTCCCATTAACTGTGCCGCAATAGAATCCTGAGTCACTGCTCTGATAGTATTGCCTGTCCGTGTATAAGTTATGAAAAAATAGAATCCAAATCCCAAAACCAATGCGAAAAAAAGAGCCAGAAGTCGGTTGGCAGCAAAAGTAGCACCCAGGATATTTACAGGACTGACAAGGAAGCTATATCCTCGTTCGCTGCCTCCCCATGCCAGTGAAACAACATTCTGAATGATAAAAAGTATACCAAAACAGCATAAAAGAGAACTGCCTTCAAAAGCTTCCCGATTTCTGGACAACCTTTTAAGGCGGCTGAATACAACCTGATGGACTAAAATGCCGAAGAGAAAGATGACAGGACCGCATATGGCAAGTGAGACAATGGGATTAATACCAAAAAACGTATACAGTGAATATGCCCCTACAGCTCCAAGCATGATGAATTCACCGTGGGACACATTGAGTATATGTGCCACACCATATTGTAGATTGAAGCCGGCAGCAATAAGAGAGTAGATTCCCCCCATCAGAATACCCGCGATAACAATATCTAAAATTGTCAGAAGCATGGTTATTTAGACCAGGTGGGTTTTGGATAGACTGGTTTTGCCGTCCTTGTCTTTATTGGTGCAAGGGATTCAAATTTCCCGTTCTGCCACTGGCCGTAGTAACTGGGCAACTCAAAATTAAAGTGGTTTTGGAATTTGAACTTCACTGCTCCAGCCGCAGTATTTGTAAATGTTGCTGTCGCCAGCACATCCCTTACCTTTTTTCTGTCAAGTGTGCCGGCTTTCTCAATAGCCTGTTCAAGGATCTGATAGCTTGCGTAACCCCAGGGAGCTGAATAATAATCAGGCTCGAAATTGTTAACTTTTTGAAATTTTTTAAAGTAATCATATGATTCAGGAGTCGCTTCTGGATCATAACCACCCCATGCAATTACACCCTCAATCTTGTTGGCACCAAATCTGTCTCGGTACATGGGCATGGCTCCCCCGATTGCTATTGCAAAGACCTTGGGATTCAAGTCAATTACCATGGCCTGTTCAGTTATCAGCAGGCTGTCACCTGGATAACTGTTGGCAATAACAGCATCTGGATTTAACTTTTTGATCTGTTTCAATAGTGGAGACAGATCTTTTGGAAAAGGCGGATAACTTTTATACAAAACGACCTTGATACCAGCATCTTCAAGCTCTGTTTTTAACGCACCTGAATATTCGATTCCAGCCATTCCCTGCATATAGATGATTGCAGCGGTCTTTATACCCATCTCTTTGAACAGATTCTTTCCAATTGACATATGTGTACTGGGTGGAGGGGCTAAATGAAATATATATGACGGCTTAGGCTCTTTCTTAAAAAGCTTTTCAGATACAACCGTCCAGGTAACAATGGGATACCCAGCTTTATTGGCAACAGGAAGCATTGCAAAATGCATGTTGCTGCCCCAGGGCGGTAACAAAAAATCGACCTTATCAACAGTAATTAGCTTCTTCACTAATTTTAACATGGTACTGATATCACCTTTGTTATCATAACGGAGCAGTTCCACAGGCAGGCGTTTATCATACTCTTTGACATAAATGCCCCCTTTAGCATTAACTTCCTGAAGCCAGAGCTTAATAGCAGATTGCTCAAGTATTTTTGT
>JAOZRI010000351.1 GCA_029940235.1 Desulfobacula sp.
ATTCCATGGATACAATTGTCAATAAATTAAAATTGATTGATGGTGAAGGTTATGGCCTTCTAATGCTGGATAAGGAGCTTGGCCAGCGCACCTTTACCCCTCCTGCAAAATAATTTCGTCCACAAGATCTTTGAATAATAATTTATTCAAAGATCTTGAAAAGAGTATACTTAAACTGATTTTATTTTTCTTTGTATCTGGTTTTGATTGTCCATAACTCTTATTAATCCTGGCATTACTATATTCCGCCCATTGAGTTTTGCCTTATACAGCATGGTATCGGCATCCTGGATAATTTTTTCCATGTCTGCACATCGATCCATCTCGGCAACGCCAAAGCTGGCTGTTATTTTTATTGTATCACCATTATAAGTTATAACTTTCTTTGCAATTTTGCTTCTGAGACGATCGGCAAGTTCCATGGCTTTTATCTTACCGGTTTCAGGCAAGATTGCTATGAATTCCTCTCCGCCGTATCTGGCAAAAATATCATTGGTTCTCATGTTATTTTGTACAAGAGATGAAATTTCCTTTAAAACTTTATCACCTGCAAGGTGACCATAGGTGTCATTAACCTTTTTGAAATAATCCAGATCAAACATAAATAGCGATAAATCATTTTTATGCCTGGTAGCTCCGGCAATATTTCTCTTGAGCTGATTTACAAATTCCCTTCTATTATAACATCCTGTTAAAGGATCAATTACAGCAGCATTTTCTAGTTTTTCTATCTTAACCAGCCTGGAAAGTGCAGCAGAACATCCCTGGAGAAGAAGATTTACAATTTCCTCATCAGGAGAAGATAAATTTTCATCTTGAAGCATATAAATTCTTGAAGAGCAATTTTTCTCTTCTAATTCATAAAAAACAAGGTCTTTCAGGCTGAATTTTTTTTCAAGTTCATCTGAATGAAAAGTATGGTTCAAGTAATTGAAGCTTTTTTCATTTTTAAGGGAAAAATCATTTAAGATAATCTTTTCAAGGGATTTTTTATACCTCCTGGGGTCGAGCCAGACATCAACACCGTCATTTTTTTTGATAACAAAGGCAAACAGTCTGTAATTCATGATCTCTTTTAAACAGGCAGCCACTTCGTTTATGATTTGTATTGATGATGTTTTTTGATTTAGAGCAATAATATGGCTGGCCAGGGTTTTATGATCAGTTTGCGTTTGTGCTATTTTGAAAACCATTGAAAAGAAAGCAGCCATTTTGCCTGGGATTTTATTTAAAATCTGTTTCATCTCTTTTTCCTAAATTTTTATCCTTATAGTTAACAAATTAAGTTAAAGCCTAATAGAGCAATACTTGTGCCACAGACATTAATTGTTTAAAAGAATAGATATTACAATAAGTTATAAAAAATTTATATTTTCAATATCAATAAATAATAAGGAAAAATCTGCCGGTAATGTCATAAGTTTGACACTGTAACAAGAGACAATCAGCTATTGCGGTAAGCTTGATTTATGTTATTATCTTTTTTGATTTTGCTAAAAAAATGATTTTAAATACAAAAGTGTTTTGGAATTAAATAATACAGACAGGAAGAGTGGCTGATAATTGCTTTGAATAATACAGCAGATAAAAAATCAGAAAGAATACTTAACAGGGATTTACTTTTACCCTATGGCATACCCTATTTTGTCTATGTTGGCATTGCTTCATTGAGCCAGGGCAGAATTCCTGTTGAAATTGCATATGCCATGAAAATCATCATTGTTCCGATGCTCTTGTATTGGGCATGGAAATGGTATGTCCCCATTACTGGTCCTAAAAAACCATTGGGCTCTATTTTATATGGGATTGTATTCGGGCTTGCAGGCCTTGTAATCTGGTGTGTTTTACTGGCTCCCTTTATAGATATTAAAGGGGAAGCCTGGGCTGATTTTGATTTTTTTTTAAGGGCTTTTTCAGCTGTTTTGATTGTTCCTCTTTTTGAAGAAATTTTTATCCGGGGTTATATCCTTCGAACGGCTTTGCAATGGGATATAAACAGGCAAACAATGGACAAAATTCCAGCTTTCAATGAAACCCTGGACAATAACAGTATTAATGATGTTAAGCCTGGTGCATGGAGTGTGATGGCCATTGCAATCTCTTCCATTGCTTTTGCGGCAGGACACATGCCTGTTGAATGGCTGGCAGCAATGGCATACAGTATTTTAATATCTGTTTTGTGGATTATCAGAAAAGATCTGTTATCCTGCATAATTGCTCATGCTGTCACAAATTTAACATTGGCCATCTATGTTTATTACTCTGGAAACTGGGGTTTCTGGTAATATTGGAATCAAATTTTACCCAGCTGCTTTGTTGCTGATAAAATAAAAATGGATTGATTGTTCTATTTACGTCAATAATATTAACTCTGATCTTAATACAACAAGGAGACACTGTATGTTGAAAAATAAAGTAAATATTCTATTAATGGTATTCTGTTGGACCATAATAGCTCTGCCGTCATTGGCACTGGATTTTGAGCCGGGGAAATATGAAATCATATCCAAAATTGATATGCCAGGAATGCCTGTTGCTATACCTCCTCAGACAATAGTCCAATGTATGACTGACCAAGATCCTGTACCCAATTCAAACCCGGAAAATCAAGATTGTAAAATCATGGATATACAGCAGACTAAAACCACAGTTTCATGGAAAATGGAGTGTATTCAGCAGGGTCAAAAAATGATCAGCACCGGCAAGATGATTTATAAAGGTGATTCCTTTAAAGGAACTATTCAAACCAACTCAGGGAATATGATCATGACCACAGTTATTACAGGTAAACGGCTTTCAGATTGTGATTAAATAGGTGTGTTGGGCACAAGATTCCATATTCCACAGGGGCATGCTCCCTGACAGAATCCGCAGCCAATACAGAGATCCGGGTCTGATTGATATTCAAAAGTCTTACTATCGAGCATAAGCCTTGTAATGGCTCCTTCGGGGCAGATAGCTTCACATATACCGCAATCCCTGCATTGCCCGCAGGATGCACAATCAGCACCACAATCTGTAA
>JAOZRI010000352.1 GCA_029940235.1 Desulfobacula sp.
TTTTATAAAACAGCTAAAGCATATATTATATATCGGGAGCAGCACAATCAGATCAGAAAAATTGCCATTAAAGAGAATGTGGGACTCATGGAATCCTATATCCGCAGAATGGATTGGAAGGTTAAAGAGAACAGCAATATGAGTTATTCTCTCCAGGGTTTGAACAACTATATCTCTTCGGATATTACAGCAGAATACTGGCTCAATAAAATATATCCTCCAGAAGTCAGGGATGCACACTATGCCGGAGATCTGCATATCCATGATTTAAGCCTGTTATCGGTTTACTGTGTTGGTTGGGATTTGCAGGACCTTCTGCTTGAAGGCTTTAAAGGTGTAGCAGGAAAGGTTGAATCTTCTCCGCCTAAACATTTTCGAAGTGCCCTTGGTCAAATTGTTAATTTTTTCTATACATTACAGGGAGAAGCTGCCGGGGCCCAGGCAATGTCTAATTTTGACACACTGCTCGCTCCTTTTATCAGGAAGGACAATTTATCCTATAAAGAGGTTAAGCAGGCTCTCCAGGAATTTGTATTTAATATCAATATTCCCACAAGAGTTGGATTTCAAACACCTTTTACAAATATAACAATGGATCTTGATATTCCTTCCACTTTAAAAGACACCCCTGTTATGCTTGGTGGGAAATATTGCAATGAGACCTATGCCGAGTATCAAAAAGAGATGGATACACTCAATGCTGCCTTTGCCGAAGTAATGATGGAAGGAGATGCAAAAGGCAGGGTTTTTACCTTTCCTATTCCCACATATAATATAACCAAAGATTTTGACTGGAATAATCCAAATCTGGAAAATATATGGAAAATGACCGGGAAATATGGAATTCCCTATTTTTCAAATTTTGTAAATTCAGACATGGCCCCGGAAGACGCACGCTCCATGTGCTGTCGCTTAAGATTAGATAACAGGGAATTGAGAAAAAGAGGCGGTGGCCTGTTCGGAGCAAACCCTTTAACAGGCTCCATTGGAGTTGTAACCATCAACCTGCCAAGGATTGGGTATCTTGCCAAAACTGAAGATGATTTTTTTGAACGGCTTGATGCTCTTATTGCTTTGTCCGCCGATTCTTTGAGCATTAAGCGCAAAATTCTTGAAAAATTTACAAATGGAGATCTCTATCCATACTCAAAATTCTATTTAAGAAAAATCAAGGAGAGCACTGGAGTTTACTGGCGCAACCATTTTTCCACCATTGGTATCCTGGGCATGAATGAAGCCTGTATTAACTTTTTGGGTGAAGGAATTGCCACAAAATCAGGCCAAGATTTTGCCGTAAAAGTGATGGATCATATCAGGAAGCGCATTGAAAAACTCCAGGAAGAGACAGATGAGATATTTAACCTTGAAGCAACTCCGGCAGAAGGAACAACATACCGCTTTGCCAGTATGGATAAAGCAAAATTTGATGATATTATCTGCGCCAATGAGGAGGAATACAGACAAGGTAAAAACCCCTTTTACACAAATTCAACCCATCTGCCAGTGAACTACACAGATGATATCTTTGAAGCTTTGGAACTCCAGGACAGACTCCAGGTCAAATATACCGGTGGAACTGTGCAGCATCTTTTCCTTGGCGAAGAGGTTACAGATACTGAAGTTGTAAAACATGTTGTGGATAAAGTCTCAAGCTCCTTTAGGCTGCCATATTTTACTTTAACTCCCACATTCAGTGTATGTCCGTCCCACGGCTATATTTCAGGCGAGCATGAAAAATGTGAAACCTGCGATGCTGAGACAGAAGTCTACTCAAGGGTTGTTGGTTATCTGAGACCGGTGGGACAGTGGAACAGTGGAAAACAGACAGAATTTTGCATGCGCAAAACATTTAATACATTTAAAGTAGCCTGATAGAAAGCTATTCATAATATGCATATAGGTGGATTTCAAAAAAATTCTCTCATTGACTTTCCAGAGACAATAGCATGCATCATTTTTACCCAGGGGTGTAATTTTATCTGCCCATACTGCCATAATCCAGACCTTGTCGTAAGCCCTTTAAAGCGGGCTTACGATTTTTATGATGAGAACAGAATCTTCAAATTTCTTGAAGCAAGAAAAGGGCTTCTTGAGGGAGTTGTAATTACCGGTGGCGAGCCCACTTTGCAAAAAGATCTGATAAAATTTTGTGAAAAAATAAAAAATAGCGGATATAAAATCAAATTAGACAGTAATGGTACCCATCCAGAAATTCTTGCAACCCTTTGTAACAATAATCTTGTTGATTTTATCTCCATGGATATTAAAACCACTCTTGAGAACTATAACCTTGTGACTCCCGGTCAATTTGATACAAAAAAAATCACAAAAAGTATTCAGATTTTAATGGAAAAAGCACCTCTATATGAATTTAGAACAACCTGCAGCAGACCCTTTGTCAATAAAAAAATAATGGCAAATATTGGCAAAATGATAAAGGGTGCATCAAAATACATACTTCAAAAATGCTCCAGAAATGTTAAAGTACTTGCTCCAGATTTTTTAAAATCAGATAATGATTTTTTTTCCGATGAACAGATGCTTGAGCTTAAAACTGTTATAGACAATTATGTTCTTTCATCTATTGTTCGATAAAAAACTCCGGGATATTAAAACAACTGCAATATGTCAGGTTTCCATATCGATTATCACAAACCAAAATGTCTTGCCAGCATCTCCAGATCATATAGGCTGACTATACCGTCATTATTGAGGTCAAGATTTAAGTCATCATCCTCTGGCCAGGCTGTGGCAAATGTGGCAATATCTTGTCCATCCACATCACCGTCATCATCAAAATCCCCGATAATATTCGGACTGAATGGATCAGTTAGCAATATACCGCTGTTCCTGCAGGGAGATAATGCCTGAAGGTGAAGATCCGGTACGAGCAGCGGGGGTGCATTAATACGGAAATAATGCAAATATCAAGAAAACACAGTCTATTTTTTGCCATTTTGTTATTCCTCAACTCCGCCGAAATAACCGGCAAAAAAATCAATATCTGCAGCATTAATAA
>JAOZRI010000353.1 GCA_029940235.1 Desulfobacula sp.
AAATACAATACTTCAAGCTTGAGCAATGTAATTTATGGTGCTTCAGCTATTGCACCTGAACGGCTTAAACAGGCTCTCAACACCTTTGGCCCGGTCTTTACCCAGCTTTTTGGTCAGACAGAAGCTCCCATGGCTTTAAGTGCACTTAGCAAAGAGGCCCATGTTGTCTCTGATCCAAAAAGAGAAAATGAGATTTTCAGTTCTGCAGGCAGACCAACCCTGCACACTCAAATAAAACTTATTGATGAAGAAGGCAGTATAGTAAAACAGGGTGAAAGCGGTGAAGTTGTTGTCCGTTGTAGTAATATGATGGATGGTTATTATAAAAATCCGCAAGCGACTGCTGAAACAATTATAGATGGATGGCTTCATACCGGCGACATTGCCCGTCAGGATGAGGAAGGTTTTTTATACATTGTGGATCGGAAAAAAGATATGATAGTCAGTGGCGGATTCAACATCTTTCCCAGGGAAATCGAAGATGTTCTGTTTGAATACCCGGGAATTAAAGGGGCTGCTGTTATTGGTGTACCCAATGAAAAATGGGGGGAAGAGGTCAAAGCTCTGGTCATGCTGCAGGATGGAATCACAGCAACCGAAGAAGAAATCATAGCTTTTGTAAAAGAACGTAAAGGAAGTCTCATGGCTCCTAAAACAATTGAGTTCAGAGCTAAGATTCCCCTGACCAACCTTGGCAAGATAGATAAGAAAAAAATTCGGGCTGAGTATTGGGAAGGTAAAGAGAGGATGGTATATTAGGGCCTTGCTTTGACCTATATATGAAAGAATAGCTAACGGCCTGGATTCCTTTCATGCTTTGTTGTGTGGTGGATAACCAGATCCGCCACATGGCGGTTAGCACTATCAAAGGTGAGCAATAGTTACAGTTATTTTAATTTAATGGAGTTGGGAAAAAATGAAAGATGTTTTTTTAATCGGGACATATTCAAGTAAATTTGGAAAGTTTGCCGATAAAAGCTACAGAGATCTTGTTAGGGAGGCATATCTTGAAGTTCTGGCCGATGCCGGCATGGAAAATGGTGATCTTATTGATTTTGCCTATTTTGGCAATTGCCGGATGCATGCGGTTGACCAGCCTTTAATCCGTGGGCAGGCTTGTTTTATCCCTCTGGTGCAAGAAGGTCTTTTTCCTGAAAGAGTTCCTGTTATCAATGTGGAAGGGGCATGCTCAACAGCATCCATGGCATTTCATTCAGCCTGGAAAGATATTCTTTCAGGACAGTCGCAACTTACACTTGCAATGGGGGTTGAAAAACTATTTTTCCCCAATGATCCTGTCGGTATGTTAAAGGCTTTTGAGGAAGGAATGGACAGGTTCACCCCGGAGCAGACCTTAAATGTTTACAAAAAGGCGGGAGAGCTTATCGGCAAACCCTTTGAAACTTCTCCTGACCGTACTGTATTCATGGATACCTACAGTATGCAGGCAAAATATCATATGTACAAATATGGGACTACCCAACGTCAGATTGCCTTTGGAGCTGCCAAAAATCATAACTTTGGTGCAAAAAATCCAAAAGCCCAGTACAGGTTTGAACAGACCGTGGATCAGGTTCTTGAAGATCGAGAAGTAAGCTATCCTCTGACCCGCGCCATGTGTGCGCCCATTGGTGATGGAGCTGCTTCTGCTCTGCTCTGTTCTGAAGAGTTTTTAAAAACTCTGCCTGTAAAAAATCAAGGCAGGGCAGTTCGTGTGAAAGCCAGCACCTTTACAGGAGGGAAATACCGCTCATTTGATGAGCCAAGCCTCAGTAAAACTGCCGCTGACAAAGCTTATAAAATCGCGGGTATAAAACCTGAAGACATTGATGTGGCAGAAATTCATGATGCAACAGCTTTTTGTGAAATCTACCAGGTGGAAATGCTCGGGTTCTGCCCAATGGGGCAGGGCGGAGTTTTTGTGGAATCAGGCGCCACAACTCTGGAAGGTGACATCCCTGTTAATACATCGGGCGGGCTTGTCTCAAAGGGTCATCCTGTTGGAGCAACCGGACTTTCCATGATTTATGAGCTGGCAGCCCAGCTTAGAGACGAAGCAGGGGAGCGCCAAGTGAAAAACGCTGAGTTTGCCTTGCAGGAAAATGGCGGAGGTGTCATAGGTTTTGAAGAAGCTGCCTGCTCGGTTGTTATTTTGCAGAAATATTGAAATCAGTGTTATAAATTTTTCTTTTAAAAAAGTGTTAGAAAACATAGCGAGGTACTTATAAATGAATACATCTAAAATAGGGTTATTGGAGTTGCAGGGCAGTCCATTTGAGAGGGGTTTGATCTATGGGAAAAAATATACTGATCAGATAAAAAAAACCATAAGAATTTTTAATTCAATCATAAAGCTGGATTTTAAAAAAGAGCCGGAAAATTTTTTATCAGAATACTATGAAAAACAAAATTATATTTCAAGTATCAAGCAGTATACTCCGGGCTTATGGGAAGAGATAGAAGGATTGGCTGAAGGCAGCGGCTGTTTAGTGCGGGATATTTTTATTCAGCAGTTAATGGATGATTTTTTTGCCTATGCAGGTGATTACGGTTCAGAGTTAGGTGCAGTGCGCTGCAGTTCAGCAGGTGTTGCAAAAAATGCAGATAATCCTTCCTTTATAGGGCAGAATCTGGATTGGGGTCTAGGCTTTGAAGATTCCTATCTTGTCATAAAAAACAGTGATCCTGCAACAGATATCAGCTCAATGCTGATTGCAACCCATGGCTCTATTGGTACAATGGGAGTAAATAACAAATCTGTTGCAATCTGCACTAATGCAATATGGACCGTGACAAATAATAGCTTGACAGGATTGCCTGTAACCTTTGTTTTGCGCGGAGTGCTTGACTGTCAAAACTATGAAGAGGCTGTTGTTTTTATTAAGTCAGTTAAACATGCCACAGGTGAGAACTTTATTATTGGAGATAAAGATAATGTTGGCTGTTTTGAGTGTTCTCCAAATAAGGTGGCAGAATATGCACCCTTAAAAGATCCAAAACGCGTTTACCATACCAACCA
>JAOZRI010000354.1:0-1078 GCA_029940235.1 Desulfobacula sp.
CAGCAATTAAAACAGCAATAATTGTCAGAACAACAAGAAATGTTGTCCCGCTTTTTTTGGAAGATTCTGCTGCTTGCAAGGCTGTTGTCATCTCTTTTTCTGCACCTTTTACAAGACGTGCAAGGTCTTTATTTATTTGAATTAAAGCCTTGACCAATGTTTGATGTTTCTCTTCCTTGACCATATCAAGCTTTTTATATATCGGCTCAATATAGTTATTAATCTTTTCAAGATTTCGATTAATTAGTAGAGTGTTGGCACGATTTCTTTGTAAATATTTATTTTTATTTTTTGCATCATTTTGTTCATTAATTTTAACCGCTGTACTCAGCATTTTTTTATGATATTTGTCTATTTTTTTGATGAGTTTTTTTAAAACAGTATCATCAACCTTATAGGAGTGTATCCAATTACCTATCTTTCCTTTTGCAGGATCAGTATTGTTTTCAAATTTTGATACTATCATCACAGCGTCATCAAGTGATTTGAACCAGGCATTATTGTATTTTTGTAAAATCAGCAGGTATAAGGGTAAATTATAATTTTTACCATCTGCTGTAACTGAATATTTTAAATATTTTTTATGTGCTTTGACAAGTTCCATGCATCCCTGCTTAAAAGCAATGCCTTCTTTGGCAACTTTGTTTATTTCTGTTAGCATGGTTTTGGAACTCGGGGGAACACTGACATGTAAACCAAGCTTTTTGTACACCGTATACGATTTATTTTTTTTGAATTGATCAGAGCCTGTCCCATATTTTACCATGGAAATCCACATATCAAATTCATCAAGTTTTGCTGTAAGTTCTTTTTCTATCTGTTCAAGACCGGTGGAGGCGTTGATGTATTTAATAATATTTTTTTCAGCCAGCTCAAGGGCCAATTCTGCGCTCATTATAGCGATTTTAACAGGAACTTTTTCTTTGACAACCGTATCAGTGGAGCGAGTCACTTTATTAAGAATAAATATTCCAACGATTCCTGATAAAAGAACCAGACATGCAAGTAATAAAAAACTGAATGTAAGTTTTTTTCCGATTGTAAGATTCATGATATATCTCCCGATATTTTCAATTTA
>JAOZRI010000354.1:1178-3008 GCA_029940235.1 Desulfobacula sp.
AAATTACTATATTTTAATAGTCTATCAGAGAAAACCTTTGTGAGTAAAGGGTTTTTAAAAAAAAGTAAATATATGTAATTTTATTCATTAAATTAAAATAAATTAAGCTTAAACAGGAGGTTCTTTTTGTTCTGCAATCTGTTTTAACAGTTTTTCAGTTTTTTTAATAAACTCAGAGTCATCAAGGGTATCTAAAGCTTTGGTAAAATGAAATTTTGAATTTTTATAATTTTTAATCTTAAAGTAGTATTGACCAAGATAAAAACTGGAAAGGGCAGGTTGCTTTTGCTGTGACATGATTTTTGCAATATTAAAATATGCTTTGGGGTATAATAGAGGATTTTGATTAATTACGGTTTCCATATATTTTTGAGCAAGTTTTAGATTGTGCATTTCAAGATAAGCATGTCCAAGGTGGAATTTTGCCATGATGCCCATGACAGGATCTGATTGTACTCCCTCAAGAACATTGACAGCTTTTTGGGGTTCGCCGTCAAGAAGGTAAATCCTGCCCATTTCAAGAAGTATCATTGGATCAAAAATATTCAGGGCAAGGGCTTTTTTAAGGTGTAGTAAAGCTTTTTTACGCATGAATTTCCTGGCATAGATAAGACCCATTCCATAATGTATGGCTGGATTTAAAGGGTCGTTCGCAAGTTGTGTCTGTAATAGATTAAATGTGGGTTTAATATCAGCATAAAGTCCGAGAAGGCGATATTTTACCATATCAAACTTGAAATCCTCTTTGCATACTGATTTGCCAGCCAAAGGGGTATAATCTGAAAGAATTGACTCAACATGGGCAATGCGTTTACCTGTTCCTGGATGTGTTTTAACATAATCAGGAATTGCTTCAACTCCCTGAAAATCTGAATTTCTGATTTTTATTAAACCTGTTTTTAACCCTTCCGGAGAAAAACACGATTTTTTTAAAAACATGATCCCTTTTTCATCGGCTTCTGTTTCATTCTCCCTTGTAAAGGCAAGCATGGCAGTGTGGCCAACAGCCATGGAACCCTGTATAATAGCAGTTCCTGCATCCCCATCTGTCTGGCTGGCGATAATGGCTCCTGCAAGCATTCCTGCAAGGCTTCCAATATTGATATATTTTGAGCGGTCAATGGATTCAGAGACATGCCGGCTTACTGCATGGGCAATTTCATGTCCTATGATGCCTGCAAGTTCATCAATGGAATCAAGGGATGTTATTAAACCCCGGTATACAAAAATATTGGCAGCCGGGCTTGCAAAGGCATTAAATACATCATCATCAACAAGGTAAAATGAGTAGTCAAAGGGCTGGGAAGGTAAAAAAGAGAGGATATGATTGCCCACTCTTGTAATCATATGATCAGCAATGGGGTCTTTTAAGATCATCTGCTGCTTTTCTATCATCTCCATGAATTTTTTGCCAAGTTTTTTCTCTTCGGGAATAGTAATTGCAAAGCTGTTATTTAAGGAAACCACAAAGAATATCAACATGGTAAAAACAATAGGAAATATTTTTTTTTTAAGCTTTTTAAAAAGTAACAAATTCAACATATTCCATTATGAGCACAATCTAATAAAAAGGCAATGGTTAATCTTTTCAACATGTTGTTACACAATAGATAATTTTTTCAAATTCAAGGCGGGAAAAAATTTTAACCACAGATATACAAATAGTATTTCGAGGATTAAAATTTTTTACCAACGAAGAAGTTGGGGAAATTAGCATTGTGTAACAGCATGTTTATCTCTCTCCGCGTTTATAGGGCTCAGCCAGCATAGCAGGGGCATTCAATTTTTTTGGATCTTTAAAACTGATCAATAACAAAATTAAAAGTGTTG
>JAOZRI010000049.1 GCA_029940235.1 Desulfobacula sp.
CAGCTCCTGCCTCAACTTTTTTGGCAAGTCTGTGAACACGCCATTCAAATGGTTCGGCAAATGGGTTGGCAGCAGCGCCTATAAACATCTTTGGAGGCTGATCAATATCAGCTCCACCAAGGAATTTGCCTTCATCCCGCATTTTTTTAATCATGGCTACAAGCTGCATGGAATCAATGTCAAACACTCCTTTGGAAAAGGGATGATCACCAAACTGCTGGTGGTCACCGGAAAGACATAAAATATTTCTAAGACCGTGGGCATAGGCTCCAAGGAGATCTGCCTGCATTGCAAGACGGTTTCTATCCCTGCAAACCATCTGGTAATTGGGTTCAAGACCCTCTTTCATTATTATCAGTGCAGCAGCCCAGCTGGACATCCTGACCATGGCAGTCTGGTTATCAGTAACATTGACCATATCAACATTACCCTTAAGAAAAGCTGCCTTTTCTTTTATATGCTCAACATCACAGCCCCTTGGTGGCCCAAGCTCACCTGTAAATGCAAAATGTCCAGCCTCTAAAATTTTCTCAAAATTACTTCCTGATTTCAAATCTGATTGTATATCCGATTCCATATTCCTGAATCCTCTTTAATACTCCATTATTCTAATGGTCTCAATATGTTTATGACCCTTGCAGGTCTTTTATTCCCTCTCATACTGGGGATAAACCCCCTGGCTCCTGCAAACCCTTCTTGCCAGAGCAATCATCTCGGGTATATCAACACCCACAGGACAATAACATCTGGTACAAAGAACACATCTCTCCCAGACAAGATCTCTCATTTCTCCGAGATCAAGTATGTCCACATTTCCTTTTTTCTTATATAAAATACCCACTGAGTTTAAAAATTTATACGAGGGCATATATTTTGGATCTTTATTACGACCCATGAATAAAAAACAGCTCTCAGCACAAAGGGTACAATGGGCACAGGCTTTTAAAGACAACTCCATCTTGGTCTTTTTTTCGTTTAATATTGCTTTTACTTCTTTTGTATTAACGCCTGTTGTACTTTTTTTCCCAAACATTTGATTCTCCGCATAGAAAATGCTTATTTAATATAGTTTACATTTACCAGGTTCTATTTCCTCTGCCCAGGCTATATTCACTGACAATGGTGAAACGAAAAATTACAAGATAAATCATGTGAACAAATTTTGTAAAAGGCACTGCCATAAGCATGAGCTCGCCTGACAGGATATGAAGAGAAATAATGAGTCTGTAATTTTCAAACACCTGGTGATAGGCAAAAAACCCAGTTACAAAGGGTGCAGCTGCAAGAAATAAAAAAAGATAATCTGACCAGGTTGTAATTGCCCTTACCCTGTCCACAAACAGTCTGCGGTACAAAAAGATAGCTGCACACAAAATTACTATTATTGTCAGAAAATCACTAACACCTTCAGGCAGAGAGATAATGCTCAATCCAAATGAGTTGTCCAATAATATATTATGGCCCAGTACAAAAATGGGCATTATAATTAAAAGAACATGGAAAGTAGTTGAGACAATAGTCATAAAAGGATTCACACCAGCTATGGAAAGTTTTAACCACATAACCCAATCTTTTTTGTCTTCACCATCCGCCCTTTTTGGTATAAATCTGCCGGGTCCCGGGGTAAGTTTGGAAATTGTCTGCTTTTTTGTCAATGAAAGAAGGCTGAAAATCTGGAATATAGTACCACCAAAAAAGACAATAAAAGCGATCCATACCATGGGTCCCCGTATAAAGTCGTAGGCAAATGTCCAGAAAAAAGTATTTGAAAAGTCCATAAATTATACCACTGCTTTTAATTGATGAATATTATTACACACTATATCTTTGCTTGTAGGATTCCTGAATAATGGTTCGTGGTGTCTGGTTATGCCACTCCATGGGAACATGAATTTTTTTAATATCATCAAGACGATCCTGCTCCTTGAGGCGATTAAAAATATCAAGCCATGCACACGGTATTTCCTGGCTGACCTCACAACACTCATTATTGGTTCCACCGCAGGGGCCATTGAAAAGCCCTTTTGAACACCTTGTTACAGGACAGATACCGCCTGTATATCCAAGCACACAATGACCACAGGCGCGGCATCTCTCTTCATACATGCCAATATCTTTGTCAATACCGATGGAAATAGTATTTAATGCAGGAAACACTGGAATCTGGGGAAACATTTTTGCCATATTCTGAACTCCGGCACCACATGCCATGGAAAGAACACAATCATATTGATCAATTGTTGGCTCAAGCTCTTCAAGGAATTGATCATTGCACTGACGTTCCATGGTATATCCATCAAGCTCTTTTGGTGTATTATCTTTTTTAAGATGGATATTTAGCAGGGCTTTTAATTCATTGACTTCCCTTTGACCTCCGGCAAGACAGATGGAGACACATCCGCCGCACCCGGTGATTAACACCCTTTTATATCCGTTGATTGCATCTTTTATCTCTTCAATGGGTTTTCTTTCTGCTTTTACCACTTATTTATCTCCATTTATCTAAATATGCATTTAGTTATTTTTTAAGGATATGACACTCTCCACACATGGTAGGACCTGTTGGGTCTGAAGTCATTTTATACTCATTATGACATCCCACGCATTGATCATGAAATGCTTCCATTCTCTCAATCTTTTCCTTTGGATTATGACAGGCTCCGCATAAGATATTAGGGTTATCTTCTTCAAGGTCGTATTCGTCCAGAACATTTTCTCCATCCTGCATGTCATGATGACACTCCATACAATCAAACTCGCCCATATGAAATTCATGGGGAAACATCACAGATCCGCGGGTGTTTTCCCCACCAAGATCAATATCTTCAGAAAATGCATACAAACCTGTAGCAAAAATAACACAGATAAAAACCAATCCAATTTGTTTAATAGTTTTCATAATGCAATAGCAGCTATCATAAAAATATAATTTCTGTCAACAATAATTGACAAAAAACTAATTTCTATACATTATAAAGAGAATAAAGAAATTGACTGCAAAAATAAAAAGAGGTTTAATGAATTACTGTTATTTACAAGCGCCCTTTGGCAAGCTTTTATTAACAGGAGACAAGTTACTTGAAAGTATTGAGTTTCCTGTACAAGGCACCAAAAAAAAACCTGGTGTGGGCTTTATATATAATGAAAAACCTTTTTTACAGGTTTTAAAGCAGCTTAAAGCTTATTTTAAGGGGGAGTTGACAAAATTTGACCTTGAATTTAATATCCAGGGAACAAAGTTTCAAAAGAGTGTATGGCGTGAACTTGAAACAATTGAGTATGGGAAAACCATATCCTATGGTGAAGTTGCACAAAGGATTGGAAATCCAAAGGCAGCAAGGGCAGTTGGCATGGCAAATAATAAAAACCCCATTCCAATAATAATCCCATGCCACAGGGTTATAGGAAAGGATGGAAGCCTGACCGGGTTTGGGGGCGGGCTTGAAATAAAACAATATTTACTGGAGCTTGAAAAAAATGAATGCACGCATTGAACCAAGAACCATAGGCCATGAAAATGCCAGTGTTGAATTTATCCCGGGTAATAATCAAATGATTTATCATTTTAAGCTCAGGGATTTCTCTACCAAAGGTTTTGGCATAATGGTGAAAAAAGAATCCAAAGTGCTTACACTCCTTAAAGAGGGGGATATTATGGATATGAAATATCATTCCGAGAAACCAATATCCAACCCTGTATCTCATAAAACACAAATAAAACATATTTCTGAGCCCGATCCTGGAACATACAAAGACCATATGCTGGTGGGCCTTTTAATTCTTGAATAATGGAAGAGACTGATTCATAGGGAGAGAGAGCATGCCTGACAATATTCCCAAACTTCTCGATGTTTTTGAAGATGGTATATATGTTATCAATGATAACTATATCATTGAATACATGAACAAAACCATGAGATCAATGTTTGGAGAAGGTATTGGTAAAAAATGTCATCAAGTATTACAATCGTCTGATACGCCTTGTACAAGGTGTAAATTTAATGAAATATTTATTCACAATGAGACCCATCACAGTGAAGTTTATATAGAATCTGTTGGTAAAATGTTTGCCCTGTCAGAACTTCCCATGGTTAAGCAGGATAAGAACATGTCCAAACTTTGTATCTATCGTGATATCTCCCATCGTATGCATCAGGAAGCAAAACTCAAATCATCCCAGGAGAGTTATCAAAGGCTTTTTAACCATGTAGGATGCGGTGTGTTTATCAGCAGTAAAAAAGGAAGATTCATTGATGTTAACCCAACTTTATTAAAAATGCTTGGCTATCAGGATAAAGAGGAATTTCTCTCCCTTGACCTTGCAACTGATGTTTATCTTAAACCTGAAGACCGGCGCAGATATACTGAAATCATAGAAAAAAAAGGCCAGGTGATTGATTATGAAGTGCAGTGGCGAAGAAGAGACGGAAATATCCTTCATATTCTTTTAACCAGTAATGTGCGATACGATTCCAAAGGAGAAATTCTTGGCTATGAAGGGATCGTTGTAAACCAGACTAGAAGGAAAAAACAGGAAAATGAGTTAAAAGAAGCCCATGACTTTTTCAATAAGCTCATTGCATGTTCTCCCAATGCTATCATGGTTATGGATATGAAAGGTGTTATAAAATTATGGAATCAGCTGGCCGAAGATGTTTTTGGCTTTGAATCTGAACAGGTAGTTGAAAAAATGAGTATTCAGCAGCTTTTTTCCAACAAGGTTGCTAAAAAAGTCATGGAGATGATGAGAGATGAAAAGTTTGGGGGCAGGGGCATGCTCAATTCATATCCTCTGAATTTTACAAAAAACGATGGTGAACTTGTTGAAGGTAATCTTTCTGCCAGTATTATGTATGATGAAAAGGGAGAGGAACTGGCTTCTGTTGCAATTTTTTCAGATTTAAAAGAGAGGCTTAAAGTGGAAAGAGAGCTCAGCACAGCAAGGCAGCATCTGCTTCAATCTGAAAAGCTTGCCGCCATGGGAAGACTTACCTCCCAGATAGCCCATGAGCTGAACAACCCTCTATTTGGAATAATGAACACCTTGGAATTGATGAAAACAGAAATTTCACCGGAGAATAAACGACGCAGACTTCTTGATATGTCTTTATCAGAAATTGAACGTCTTGCAGATATGCTAAAAAAGATGTTGTCCTTTTCAAGGCCTGATCAGGAAGAGCGTCAGAATATAGATATTAATGTGGTCATTGAAGAGTTGATGCTTTTATATGAAAAACGACTTCGGGAAAACAGTATAAAAACAATACTTAATCTTGTTGAAAATCCGGAAACCGTTCTTGCATCAAAGGATCAACTGCGTCAGGTATTTATCAATATGTTTTCCAATGCAATGTATGCCATGCCAGAAGGAGGCACCCTTGAAATATTCACCACTCTCCAGGATAAAATGTTTTGTATTGAAATCATGGACACAGGCACAGGCATCAAACCTGATGATCTTGCAAAAATATTTGACTCTTTTTTTACCACCAAGACAGAGAGTGTCCAGGGCGTAGGCCTGGGCTTAAGTGTCTGCTATGGGTTTATAAAAGATCATGGCGGAGATATTGTTGTTGATTCCAAAGAGGGTGAATGGACAAAGTTTACCATCACCCTTCCTCTTAAAAATGAATAGAGCTTGCATATAGTTATTTCTCTTATTCTATTTATTATAGTTATTATTCTTTTTTACTTGACAAAGTAAATTTTATTAAATACCTATAATTTTAGATTTCTTTTGTACTTTGCGTGTGACCTCCAGGTTGTTGTGTGCTGTGTCTACTTTAAACCGTCCATGGCAGCTTGATGGCTTGAACCTATGAATAAGGGGGTGCTATGGAAGACACATTGACAGTGTTTACAGCAAGCAAGTACTGCAATGTTTCGTCAAAAACCATTATTAACTGGGTGGAAGCCGGACACATCAAAGCTTATCGAACAGTTGGCGGGCATCGCAGAATAAAAAAGTCAGATCTTGAAGTATTCATGCTCAACCAGGGAATCCCCATACCGGTTGAAAAAGATGAAGAAGCAAGAAAAAAAATCCTTGTTGTGGACGATGATTTAATCATTGTTGAATCTATTGTACAGGCTCTTGAAGAAGATGAGTTTAATTATGATGTGATTTCTGCTTCAGATGGTTTTGAAGCAGGCCTGCAGGTAAACCATTTTAACCCTGATCTGTTAATTCTTGATATTATGATGCCTGATATCAAAGGGTATGAAGTGTGTGAAAAAATTAAAACAGATAAAAAAACAAAACACACTAAAATTATTGTTTTGTCAGCATATCTTGATGATGAAAAATTTGCCAAGATGAAAAAACACGGCGCCGATGTCTGTTTTTCAAAGCCTTTGCCCCTGTCAAAATTAAAAGATGAAGTTGCAAGCCTGCTTGGGTTAAAAGGGAGAGGAAGCTGACAATGCATTTAAAGCAGTCCAGTTTAAAACTTGCTTTAAAAGAAAAAAGATTTGTTGTGACATCTGAAGTACAGGTGCCTCTTGGAGATGAAGATTCAGACAGGCTTGTTGAAAGCCTTGCAAGGGAAAAAGGTGTGGTTAATGGTTCACCAGCACAAAAAACAGAACTGGAAGGTGTGGTCGGCGACACCATAAAAACCTGTACTCTTTTAACCAAAAATGATCTGAATCCTATATACCAGACTACCACAAGAGATAAAAATCGGTATCAACTGCAAAAAGATCTTATCCACGCCTGGGAAGCAGGAGCACAAAACCTTCTTGTTTTTACAGAGGACTACAGGATTTCAGGTGAAACTCTCCAGGAATCAATGTTTTTTCACGTTGATTCTGGCAAACTTATATCTGTCATGGATCACCTGAGAAAAGGAATAACAATAGAGAAAACTAAGCTTGATAAAAAAATAGATTTTTTTCTTGGGTGCGGGGTTGAAGTTCTCTGGGGTAAAAACATGCCAAAACAGGGACTTGAAGAGATGGAAGATATGATGAATGCAGGTGCTGGATTTTTTTTAACAACACCTATTTTTGAAATTGACCATTTTGCAAAGTTTATGCAACAGGCACAGCAGTTTAAAGTACCAGTGATTGCCGAAGTCATGATTTTACGAACTGCTGGAATGGCAAAATTTTTAAACCGTCATTTTAAACCGGGGCTTGTGCCTGAATGGGCAATTCAAAAACTTTCTCAAACTGCTGACAAGCAAAAGGCAAGTATTGAACTTTTCACAAGTATCGTACAAAGTTTAAAAAATATTTGCCAAGGAGTGCATATTGTAACCATAGGCGGCGTTGACAATCTTGGAGAATACCTAAATGCAGCCAGATTAAGACCAGGTTAAAACTCCATTATGATTGGCATAATACCAAATTAAGATCAGTTTAAAAAATGGGGATTTAAAGTGAGGATTATTTCAAAGGGAGCAAATTATTATGGAACCAGTTCTTGAATTTGAACAAAAAGAGGCAAAAGCTCTGAGGGATGAAGTAATTGAGAGATCTGGACAGAATCTGTCTGCCTGTTATCAATGCAGACGCTGTGCAAGCGCCTGCTCTGTGGGAGATGAAACAGGCAATTTAACACCTGACCGCCTCATAAGAATGATTACCACAGGCGACATGGAACATGCTCTTAATAATGAACTGGTCTGGAAATGTGTATCCTGCTATGCCTGCGGCACCCGCTGCCCCAATGAAATACAGACCGGCAGGATTACTGAAACTTTAAAGAAGATGGCAAAAGAGAAAAACCTTGAACCTTTAAATACCAAAGTGGCTCATTTTCACCATGAATTTTTCAATTCAGGTATACGATGGGGGCGTGTGAATGAGATGGAATTCATGGGATTCTATGAAATTAAAAATTTCATCGATGATATCAAAAATAAAAATTACAATGCAATTATTGATGAAATCAAAACGCAGTCAGCACTTGCACAAAAGATGGTAAAACAGAAACGACTGCATTTTGGTTTTACTTCTGCCAAAGGTCGAAAGGAAATAAAGAAGCTTTTAAAAAAAAATACAACTTAAATAGTGTCTGACCGCGAACTCGTGTTTGAGCGTAAAGTTGCCCATATGTGAGACGCAAAATTTTTTTCAACCGGAGTGTACTATTGTACATGGGGATTGGAAAAATTTGTAGCAACGAAGCAGATGGGTGAGTGTACGTTTAAACACTAAATAAAATGAGGTAAATCATGGACTTAGGTTACTACCCAGGATGCTCTTTGCAGCAGTCCTCATCACTGTACGACCTTCAGAACAGGTTAATTTTTAACAATATTGGAATTAATCTCAAGGAAATTGATGACTGGAATTGCTGCGGTGCAACGTCTGCCGGGAAAACAGATGATTTTCTCGCAATTGCAATGCCGGCAAGAAACATTGGAATCGCAAGTGCACAAGGCATAAAAGAGATGGTCATACCATGTTCTGCCTGCTACTCTCGAACTTTGGTTGCAAAAAATTATCTTGAAAGCAATCAGGAGATTAAAACTCAAATCAATTCTGACCTCGCAAGGAAAATCAATGGCGACGTAAAAATATCTTCTATTCTTGAGGTTCTTCTTTCTGCCCTTGAAAATGGCTCTTTTGCTGAAAAATTTACTAAAAAATTATCCCTTTTAAAACCTGTATGCTATTACGGGTGCATGATGACCAGGTTTCCCTTTGATGTTCCTGTGCCCGATGATATTGAAAATCCCCAGGGGATGGAAAAAGTGTTGGATGCTGTGGGAGTTCATGCCATTGACTGGAATTATAAAACCGCCTGCTGCGGTGCATCAGCTGCGGTTAATGACCCTGAGACAGCCATGAATCTCATGGCTAAAATCATGAAGGATGCTGTTGAAAGGGGTGCTAACTGCATGATTGTTACCTGTCCCATGTGCCAGTTAAATCTTGATGCACATCAGGATACATTTTGTAAACAAAATGGCATAGATGAACGTATGCCGATTTTTTTTATCACAGAAGTACTTGGAATGGCAATGAATCTTGGTATTAAAGAGTTACAGATTGACAGACACTTTATAAAAGGTGAGCAACTCTTTGAGGAGTTAGAAGAAAAATGAGCAAAAAAAATAACAACAAATCAGGATCAGTATTAATTGTCGGTGGCGGCATAGGTTGCATGCAGGCTGCTCTTGACCTTGCAGACAGTGGGTTTAAGGTTCATCTTATTCAAAAGGATTCATCCCTGGGCGGAACCATGGTCATGCTGGATAAAACCTTTCCCACAGGAGATTGCGCCATGTGCATGATTTCTCCTAAAATGGTGGAGATCGGCCGGCACCAGAATGTTGATATCCATACCATGTCAGAAGTCGCCGAGGTAAGTGGCGAGCCGGGAAATTTTACGGTAAAAATCAAACAGCAGCCAAGGTATGTTGATGCAGATAAATGTACAGGGTGCGGTATCTGTGAAAAAAAATGTCCAAAACTTGTGGTCAGCGAGTTTGAACAGAAATTGACAAAAAGAAAAGCCATCTATTCTCTGCTTGCCCAGGCTGTTCCCAATACCCGTGTTATTGATTATGACAACTGTCTGTTTTTTCAAAGGGGAAGATGCAGAGCCTGTGAAAAATTCTGTGATGCCGGCGCCATTAATTTTGATGAGACTGGAAAAGAATTTGAGATAAAAACAGGTGCTATTATTTTGTCTCCAGGCCTTGACAGACATGATCCCTCCCGGCACCAGGAACTTGGTTTTGGTAGATGGCCCAATGTGATCTCATCTGTCCAGTTTGAACGAATTCTCTCTGCCTCTGGTCCTTTTCTCGGTGAAATTAAAAGGCCAAGAGATAACAAACATCCAAAAAAAATAGCCTGGATTCAATGCGTAGGTTCCCGTGATACAAACCATGCAAATCCCTGGTGTTCTTCTGTATGCTGTATGTATGCCACAAAACAGGCTGTTATTGCAAAAGAACATGACAACAATGTTGAACCCACCATTTTTTACATGGAAATGAGAGCATTTGGCAAAGATTTTGACAAATATGTTGACCGGGCAAAAAATGAATACGGCGTAAGATATCAAAGAGCAATGATTTCTGCGGTTCATGAAGAGGCAGACACAGGCAATCTGATCATGCGCTATGCTGATACAGACGGAACACTGATAGATGAAGTTTTTGATATGGTTGTTCTCTCTGTGGGTCTTGAACCCCACAAGGACGCTTTGGAGTTTGCCAAAACATTTGGAATTGAGTCAGACAAATACAATTTTGCAAAAACAAGTCAATTCAATCCTGTAGAGACAAGCAAACCTGGAATTTATGTAACAGGAACCTTTCAGGGGCCAAAGGATATTCCTGAAACAGTTATCCAGGGAAGTGCAGTTGCAGGAAGTGCCATGGCTCTTTTAAGCGAGGCAAGAGGTACAGAAATTGTTACCAGAGAATTGCCGCCTGAAAAAGATGTATCAGGCGAAGATAGCCGTATTGGTGTACTGGTATGTCACTGCGGGACTAATATTTCCCAGACAGTGCATATTGATAAAGTGGTGGAAGCGGCAAAGCAGCTTCCCGGTGTAGCATTTGTGGATGATCTTCTCTATGCATGCGCCCAGGACAGCCAGGATAGAATCAAGGATCTTGTAAAAGAGAAAAACCTTAACCGCATTGTTGTTGCATCCTGTACTCCAAGAACCCATGCGCCCCTTTTTCAGGAGACAATCCGGGATGCAGGCCTGAACAAATATCTTTTTGAGCTTGCCGACATAAGAGAACAATGCTCATGGTGTCACATGGGGCAAAACGATATTGCCACTGAAAAAGCCATTGACATTGTAAAAATGAATGTTGCCAAAGCTAAAAACTTTGAGCCTGTGACAACTGATTCTGTTGATGTTATACCATCTGCAATGGTAATCGGTGGCGGAATCGCAGGCATGATCTGTGCCATATCCCTTGGAAATCAGGGATTTGATGTTCATATCATTGAAAAGGAAAAAATTCTGGGAGGTCTTGTTAAAAACCTTTACAGGACTTTGGATGGAAGCGATGTGCAGACCTTTTTAAGTAAAACTCTTGATGATGTTGAAAATCACAGCAAAATTACAGTTCATACAGGAACCCAGATCATAAAAACAGATGGTTTTGTTGGCAATTTTTCCACCGCCCTTTCAGATGAAAGCACTATAGAACATGGTGCAATTGTGATTGCCACAGGCGGGGAAGAGTATCAGCCAGATGAGTATCTGTTCAATGATAGTAAATGCATTATCACCCAGCGGGATCTTGAACAGCAGCTTGAAAATGAGAAGCCGAAAACTGGGGCTTCCTATGCGATGATACAGTGTGTGGGTTCCCGTGAAGAGCCTAAAAATTATTGCTCAAGAGTCTGCTGTCAGGATGCTATAAAAAATGCCATTGCCATTAAAACAA